>WRLO01000061.1 GCA_009777575.1 Candidatus Cloacimonadota bacterium | reverse complement strand
AAAATATTGTATAAAATATAGTTTTTTGCTACAAATATCGATAATATTCGTTTGTATGCTATGATTTTTATGAAATTAATGTTATTTTAAGAATTATATAAAAAAGGACTTTCAGGAGCGGGCTCATGTATGCGTTCCGAAACATAATGGCTCACATAGATTATACGGAACGCATACATGCGTTCCCTACGGTTTATGTCAAGTGGAAATGCTATATACAAAATTGTTAGGTACATTTTGAAAAAAATAATTATCTAAAACGCCTTTAATTGCTCACAACATAGGTGATTGTTATGTGTCAAATAATTAGAAATAAATAGTTCGTTACCGTTCTGGTCAGAACTGTCTGTTACGTTTCTCATTCCGTATTTTAGATTCCATGGGATTATTCTTGCAAAAGAAAACAAATCACGGATAAACTCGCTATCATCATATGTTATCAACCAGTTATGAGTACATAATTTCATGTTCTCTGCAAATCGTTTATGGTCAAATGATTTGTGTAAGTTTCCATTCTTTCCATATAGAGCTGATTTTGTGGCTGAATAGTATGGTGGGTCAAGAAATATAAAGACATTTTCACCATCTTTTCTAGTCAATTCTTCGTAGTCAAGATTGGTGATAGCTGTGCCATTTATTACTTTTGCAAGATCATTCAAACGTTTTATACTACTTTCTGTAAATATGTCTTTAAAAGCACCCTCACTATATCCTCCGCTCAAAGTAGTTCCAGAAAACGTAATACGATTAAATATGAAAAAAGCAGCAGCCTTTTCTAAATCATTAAAAGTAGTTATATTTTGGTTTAAATAGTAAAAAAAATTCTTTACCAATTGAAAAACGATTTCTCCATTCATAAACCTTTTCAATTAATGTTTCTACATCATTTTGAGCTGCTATCCAAAATTTGTATAATTCTGGATATATGTCATTTACCCAATATTTTTTTTGAGGGTATCTTTGCTTTACATAGACAAAAACAGAACCGCCACCGAAAAAAGGCTCTCTAAATTCTTCAAATGATGGCATTAGTCTTGATATTGTTTCAACTGCTCGACTCTTACCACCAGGATACCGTAGAGGTGATTTAATCATTCTGAACCTACTATTTTAGGATAAAACCTATTGATATCAGCCTCTAAAAAAGAAATTTATATTTAGCCCATTTAAATTCCAATGTAATGCTGAATTATGATATTGCTTTATTTCTTTGATTTTTGACAGTATATATTTATTGTTGAATTTAATATGCCTTAATAAAATCATCATAGATAACATAAGTGTCTTCAACCTTTTTTATGATAGCGAAGCCATGTTCTTTGCAGATATCTTCTAGCTTAGGATAAAAATAATCTGTCGCTACTCCAATATATAATTTATGGTTATTATACCAAGTATAATTATTGCGGAAAATTTGTATTTTATTTAGTATAGATGTTATATCTGTTTCGTTTGGACTATGTAAATCCTCTATCAGCGCAACAGTATTGCTACTTTCAAGCAAAATACCATATCTGATTAGTTGTCTATTTTCATCTATAATTGTGAAATAATCCTGTATTCTATCGAATTCCACTCCGAAGAAATTTGTTATTCCATCTTCCCATAAAGTAAAAAAAAATTCTTCAATTTCTGAATTGTAGAAACTTCTGCGTAAATCTTCAAGTGTTCTCTGAAGTTGATCGTATTTAGAATTAGACTGTCGTTTTTTGATCTCGGCAAGATCAATTTCTTTTTTTGTTTTGTATTCTGTTCTAATTTTTTTTTCTGTTAAATTAATTGGGGGATTTATTTTATTAAAATCTGATTGCAGTTTTTTTAATTCGGCTTGCAGGTTTTTAATATCTTCAGCAAATTCAGATTGTTGTTGTTCATACTCTGCTTGCCTTGCGGATATTTTGTCCATTTTTTCTGTGATTGATTTCAGTAGCTCCTCTATAGTTCGAGTATCATTTATATCTTGCATATTATTTGCACTCCTTTTATTTTTTCATACAAACAAACGAATGCTATTTTTTTAAAATAGTTTAAATGGTCAAGTTTTTTATTTAAACTGGGTTTGTCTGCGGAATGCAAATTATCAAATCAAATGTAGATAATATGAAAATTAATAACAATTTGTTAAATCATACAATCCAAAGTGATACTACAAGTTTTGAATGTCTTACAGAAGGTGAATAATATCCGTTGTTATGTATATAAGTTTTAGTGTTCAAGAAGATCAAGATATTCCTCAAGGATCCCTCTCCGAAAAGTAGAATTTAATTAATTGTTAACATACTATGCATAAGCCGAAGGTATGTGAAGCTCGGTAGAAAATGATGTAAAACCACAAAACCGCATCCCGTAGGGATGCAACCAATCAATTGGCATTCGTAGGGAACGCATGTATGCGTTCCGCCTCAATGTAGAATTTAATTAATTGTTTACATACTATGCATAAGTCGAAGGTATGTGAAGCTCTGTAGAAAATGATGTAAAACCACAAAACAGCATCCCGTAGGGATGCAACCAATCAATTGGCACATTTTGTAGTATTTCTACAAGATGCAAACATGGTGCATATATTCCTTTCTACAGAGCTAACATCTCTACGCGAACGACTTTTCGGAGAGCATTCCTCAAGAAATAAAAAACAAAATTTTATTATCTTATGGATTATTATTATGCTGTACCTTACGGGAAATTTAACATCACACCTTATTTGTAATAAAAAATAAATCTTGTCAAACATAGCTTATTAAAATAAATTGCAAAAAGTAAATAAAAAATAAAAAACAAGGAGCTAAAAATGATAATTCAAAATTGTAAAATCAGACAAATCATAGTTTTAGCTATGATTTTAATTATGATGACCATCTTGCTGGCATCAAGGGATACAGAAGTTTATCCCGAAATTGTACTAGATAATATGTGGGTAAATGAAGAGCTTAAGGAATTAGTTGCTCTTTTTTCAAGAACACAACCGGATGGGACTCTCATTGAGTTTGAATATGTAATGAGCGATAGTAGAAATCTAGGAGATGAATTTCTCAGAAAAAACGGTTTCACTATAGTTTTAGATGAAGATTCACAATACTATTGCTGGGCATATCAAGACTCTCTTGGGCAATTAAGCTCGACTGGTAAGCCTATTCATCTCTACGATCCAGAAATGCTTGGATTGGATTAAGACATAAGATTATCCTTAGAGAGAGCGGAAGAACTAGATAGAAGACTAAGAGAATCAATTAAAGAATTCAATAGATATGGCAGTAGGAAAATTAATAACAATTTGTTAAATCATACAATCCAAAGTGATACTACAAGTGTTGAATGTCCTACAGAAGGCGAATAATATCTGTTGTTATGTATATAAGGTTTAGCGATCAAGAAGATCAAGATATTTCTCAAAGATCCCTCTCCGAAAAGTAGAATTTAATTAATTGTTAACATACTATGCATAAGCCGAAGGTATGTGAAGCTCTGTAGAAAATGATGTAAAACCACAAAACCGCATCCCGTATGGATGCAACCAACCAATTGGCATTCGTAGGGAACGCATGTATGCGTTCCGCCTCAATGTAGAATTTAATTAATTGTTAACATACTATGCATAAGCCGAAGGTATGTGAAGCTCGGTAGAAAATGATGTAAAACCACAAAACAGCATCCCGTAGGGATGCAACCAACCAATTGGCACACTTTGTAGTATTTCTACAAGATGCAAACATGGTGCATATATTCCTTTCTACAGAGCTAACATCTCTACGCGAACGACTTTTCGGAGAGCATTTCTCAAGAAATAAGAACAAAACTTTATTATTTGACAATTTATTATCAAGCAGTATCTTACGGGAAATAAAACATCACACCTTATTTGTAATAAAAAATAAATCTTGATAAATATAGTTTAATAAAATAAATGGCAAAAAGTAAATAAAAAACAAGGAGCCAAAAATGAAAATCCAAAATTGTAAAATCAAACAAATAGTAGTATTAGTTATGATTTTAATTATGATGACCATCTTGCTGGCGTAGAATTTAATTAATTGTTAACATACATTACACATGCCGAAGGTATGTGAAGCTCGGTAGAAAATGATGTAAAACCACAAAACCGCATCCCGTAGGGATGCAACAAACCAATTGGCACATTTTATAGCATTTCTACAAGATGCAAACATGGTGCATATATTCCTTTCTATAAAGCTAACATCTCTACGCAAACGACTTTTCGGAGAGCATTCCTCAAGAAATAAAAACAAAATTTTATTATCTTATGGATTATTATTATGCTGTATCTTATGGGAAATTAAACATCACTCCTTATTTGTAACAAAAAATAAATCTTGACAAACATAGCTTAATAGAATAAAAGGTAAAAAAGTAAATAAAAAATAAAAACAAGGAGCTAAAAATGAAAATTCAAAATTGTAAAATCAGACAAATCGTAGTTTTAGCTATGATTTTATTGATGGGTATTATGTTGGAGCCGATAACAATCTCTGATCCCTTTAAATATGAAGCCCCAAGAGTTAGGGAACATAGTGAACTTAGATGGCCTTCTGAAATAGTTAGACCTTTCGAAGTAAGACAGCCAGATGGAACATTGTTCTCACTAGTGGTAATTCATGGTGGAGAAAATAATGTTTTTGGTAGTATTTTCCAAAAAGATGGATATACTATTGCTAAAAATGATGAAACTGGCTATTGGGTATGGGTTCAAAGAACAGATGGTGGATGGTATGAACCAACAGGATATCCTGTTCATCTTTATGATCCAGAAGAGCTTGGATTAGAAAAAAACATAAGAGTTTCATCAGAGATAGGAGAAAGGTGGTTACGAACTTTTTCTGCCGATGAATTCTTTTACATAAATATGCGAACAGACCCTTTTCCTATAATAACATCCCCTTCTGAAGGAGATGTTAATATGGTCGTCATCTATGTAAGTTTGGCAGATCAAGATACTACTCATGTTTTCCCTGAATCTTTATACCAAGAAAAATTTGAGGTTTTGACAACTTATTATCACGATGTATCTTATGGGAAATTAAATATCACACCTTATTAATAAAAAAAAAATCTTGACAAATATAGCTTGTTAAAATAAATGGTAAAAAAGTAAATAAAAAATAAAAAAAAGGAGCTAAAAATGAAAATCCAAAATTGTAAAATCAAACAAATCATAGTATTAGCTATGATTTTAATTATGATGACCATCTTGCTGGCATCGCTATCAGTAAATTCCAATTCTGTTGATTTTCAAGAAAATGAACCAAAAAGAACATGGAATGAAAGAGAGATTATTATGGATTGGGAATTAACTCAAGCAGATGGAACTATTCTCAAAGTTGAGCGAGTCAGTGGTGGATTCAATAATCCCTTCCATTTCTACAGAATTAACGGGTACACGCTTCAATATGATCGTAATATTCGTTCTTGGTGTTGGGCATATCAAGATGAAACAGGACATTTAAGGCCTACAGAATATCCTGCACATCTATTTGATCCAGAAGAGCTTGGATTTGAAAAAGATATAAGGCGCTCTGAAGAGGTTACAATAAAAATAATTCAAGAGATATTAGAAACATTTATAGAGTCAGATATTCCGGGCATGCGACGAAGACCTAGCCATATTATCAACATGAGAAATACACCCAATAGATGTCCTACAAATGGTGAAGTTCAATCTATTGTTATCTATATTAGTCTTGATGATCAAGGACCTCATGAGTTTCCTACAGATGAATATGTAATGAAATTTGATGCATTAAATGAATATTATCAAGCTGTATCTTATGGCAAGTTAAACATTACATCACATTATTTTTTTTATAATTCATCTATTTTATCAAGTTATTTCACTGAGCAAGATTCTACTAATCTTAATGGATATACAGATGCTAATGCTCTACTATTAAGAGAGCAGGAAATAGCACTATATAGCATAGCATCCTTAGATACTCTTCAAACAAAAAATATTGATATTGATATCAATGAGGATACAGTAGTTGACAATGTCACAATAATTTTGCGAGGTGATTTTGGAAATAAAACTAACTCAATTCTAGGATATTATCGCAGAAGAATATTTATTCCTGAGGGTATGGATAAAGAAGATCCTTTTTTCAATCCCACAATAAATAACATTCCAGTTCGTAATTTAATTTTTCATTATGAAAATGTAGTTTTAGATGGATCATTAGGAAACTTTGCATTAGCTCATGAGTTCGGGCATGCGCTTGGGTTTCCCGATTTGTATTCATATATTGATATTGATATTCTTCCTGTAGGGCCATGGGATATAATGGCTGAATATCATCCTTACTATTCCGATTCTTTACCTTCAATGTCTGCTTATATTAAGTATAAATATACAAATTGGATAGAGCCTGCCGATATTCCATTAATCAAACTTGCCAGAGATTCTACATATACAATAATGCCTCTTACGAATTATATACCAGAAAAATATGTAGCACTAAGGATTAAAGCACCCCTTGGGGGAACAAATGAATATTTTATTATTGAAAATCGAAGAAAAGACCCCAGTGCAATAGTAGATGGTAGTTTACCAGGATCATGATTATTAATATATCGTTATATCGAAGATTTTTCTAGTAATCCATGGGGATCAATTGATTTAAATGAAAAACCTAGAGCCCCTTTTGAATTATACCTTTACAGAAAAAATGGAGCATATGTAAACGGTATACTTCAAACTGGAGATATTTTTGAGGTAACATTCACTCCAGATGTAATGGTAAAATTTAGAGATGATACAAATCCAAGTGCTTTTCTAGATAGTGGCAAACCATCTGGATTGCATCTAAGGTTTTATCACGACAGTGGCTCACGCTCCGATGACGGAAGTCTATCTTTTACTTATGTAGGAGAACCTTTTGTCTATATCGTTTACGCTCAAACTCCTTATGGATTACAAGATGCCATAAATATAGTGGAAGATGGTGGGACGATATATCTCACTCAAGATTTTCACTTACATTATTTAGATACATGGTATGAGATTACTGAGCCTATCAATCTCTACGGAAAATCGATAACTATCGAAAGTATAAAAATAAACCCCAGTAGTTCTGTGAATGTGATATTTTATGAACCAGTTCTGTTTAGTGATGTCTATGGTTCATTGACTTTCAAAAATATTGATTTGAGGTTTATTAATACTTTGGCTATCAATGAAACCAGTATCAATCTCGACAATGGTCATATCTCACTTTACAATGATTTGCTTAATAATAGCCTTGAATACAATTTTACCGGAAATGCAGAAACTCTAAATTATATTGATTTTTGCTCTATTTCGAGATTAAATTTATTACAAACCAGCACCTTGAATATAACCCATTATGAACTTAATACACAAAACACAAACAATATCTATATAGCACCGGGTGCGACATATAACGGACCAGATGCCAGTCCTCAACCTGCTATAGAGGATGAGGAAAATCTTCCAGTGGTGTATAATTACGAACTTTGGAATTTTCCCAATCCCTTCAATCCAGATACCAATATAGCGTTTTCCATGGCATCATCTGGACATGTAAATATAGAAATATACAATATCAGAGGTCAAAAAGTGCTGTCCCTTGTTAATGAATTTTATGAAATGGGCAGACATGTCGTTGTCTGGAATGGACGCGATGAGAATGGCAGAAATGTCGGTAGTGGTGTATATCTGTATAGAATGAGAACAGATGAGTTTACTGAGACAAAGAGGATGGTGTTGCTGAAGTAATGGAAAATGGATAATGGAGAATGGATAATGGATAATGGAGAATATGAGCGGAGTTTTGTCATTCTGAACGAAGTGAAGAATCTCTTTGTTTTTTTTACAAAAGTTTATGGCAGTCGGAGATGACAGGCTACTCCGCTTCGCTTCGTGGTGCCGCTACGGACAAAAGTTTGTGGCAATCGGAGATGACAGGCTACTCCGCTTCGCTTCGTGGTGCCGCTACGGACAAAAGTTGTCAATGTCAAGGGGAAATATTATAATTAAAACTATTTTTCTTTTACTTCTATCAAGCATAATAAATCGTATTTTTTTACATTTTCTCCCTCTTTAAAAGGCATTTCCTTTATTATACCATCGCAGGGTGCATAGAGATTGTTATACATTTTCATTGCCTCCAATACTACTATTGCGTCACCCATTTTTATTTCGTCACCTATTTTTTTTCCATAACTGACCAAGATGCCTGGCATTGGTGCAAGAATCCCTTGTTCTCCCTTGGGTAACACAGGTTCGACTATTGGTAATTCAAGTTTCGGTGGTATGTTTATATCAACGGGATTGTTTATTAAATTGTTTTTTCTTTTTTTCTGAAAACTTGCTGGTAAAATAACTTCGACTTTGAATTTTTCACCATCGACAATAACTTCAAAGATTTCTTTATTTGAATAAATAATATCTTCTTGATTTTCAGAAAGATTGATATTTATTTCATACATTATTTACTCCTTTATGGACTTGATAATTTCATCTCTATTTTGCTTTATGACTGGGTCTCAGCTGAACGATATTTCGGTTTAGCATGATTGTTTGTCTACCCCATAAAGACCAGTTTTCATTCTGCGTTGGAGTCGTTTCTGCTTGTGTTATACATTCAGATACTATGGCTTTTACGACACCTATAGCTGCTGCTTTTTTTTTATTTTCTGACATAGTAAAACTCGCTTAGCTTTTTTTATAATGGCACATTTCCATGCTTTTTAGGTGGTAAAATTTCTGCTTTTGTTGACAGTGCTTCCAGAGCATCAATGAGCCTGATTCTTGTTTCTGAAGGTCGGATTATGGCATCTATATAACCCCTCTCTGCTGCCCTATAGGGATTCGAAAATAATGCCTCATATTCTTGAATTTTTTCGTCTTTTTTCGCTATCGGATCTTCTGATTCTGTTATTTCTTTTCTATAAATTATATTGGCTGCTCCTTGTGCTCCCATAACTGCTATTTCTGCTGTAGGCCAAGCAAATATCATATCGGCACCTAAATGCTTTGAACTCATTGCTATATATGAACCACCATAATTTTTCCGCGTTACAACAGTTAATTTCGGCACTGTTGCTTCTGAGTATACCCATAATAGCTTTGCTCCATGTCGGATTATTCCATGCCATTCCTGGTGAGTTCCAGGTAAATAGCCGGGAACATCAACCAAAGTTAATAAAGGGATGTTAAAAGCATCACAAGTCCTGATAAATCTAGCTCCTTTATCGGAGGCATCTATATCAAGACATCCGGCTAAGACATCAGGCTGATCTGCGATTATTCCTATCACTCTACCATTCAAGCGAGCATAACCTACCACTATATTGGTTGCATAATATTTGTGAATCTCAAAAAAAACACCCTCATCTACTATTGAATGTATCACATCTTTGATATTATAGGGCATTTTAGGATCATCTGGCACTATTGTATCTAGCTCTGGACACAATCTATAGGGATCATCTACTGATGGAATAAAGGGCGGGTTTTCCATATTGTTTTCCGGTAAAAATGTTAACAAATTTTTTATCTGATCTATACAATCCGAATCATTTTCACAGGCAAAATGAGCATTACCGCTTTTTGTATTGTGTGCCATTGCACCGCCAAGTTCTTCTTGGGTCGTTTCTTCGCCTGTGACTGTTTTAATTACATCAGGTCCAGTTATAAACATGAAACTCGTTTTTTTCACCATAAATACAAAATCTGTCATTGCCGGCGAGTATACTGCACCACCAGCACAAGGTCCCATTATTGCTGATATCTGTGGTATAACCCCTGATGAACGAGCATTTCTAAAGAAAATATTCCCATAACCACACAATGAGTCAATACCTTCTTGTATTCTTGCGCCTCCTGAATCATTCATACCTACCACAGGTTTTCCAGATTTTAACGCCAAATCCATTATTTTACATATTTTTTGAGAATGCATTTCTCCAAGAGAGCCTGCTCGGGCTGTAAAATCTTGAGCATAAGCAAATACTACACGACCATTTACTAATCCATGTCCAGTCACTACTCCATCAGATGGAATTTCTGTTTTTTCCATACCAAAATTCGTGCATCGATGTTTCACAAACATATCTATTTCTCGAAATGTCCCTTCATCAAAAAAATATTTTAACCTTTCACGAGCTGTCAGTTTTCCCTTATCATGCTGCGCTGCTACTGCTTTGGAACCACCCATTTCAAGTAGTTTCTTCTCTTTTGATTCTAGCTCCTCGATTTTTTGTTTTACTATTGACATTGTTTCTCCTTTTTACTTTCCAAAATAATTGCCTATCTCAATTTTGCTGTTCTTCATGCAAAACATCGATTATATTTATATTCATAGTCTTGTAGGCTGGGTAAATAGTCCCCAATGTGCAGATCAACAAAGTTAATATTGAAAATGACACAAAGCGCCAAAAACTCAAATCCACTGGAACTGCTGAAAACGGAAAGCCCGGTATGGGAATCAGTATAAATTCATATTTATATTGAAAAAACAAGACTATAAAAGCTAAAATATCTGCAATTACAATACCTGCTGAGCATATAAAAAGTCCCATTATCATAAAAAAAGCAAATATTTCTTTTCGGTCCATACCCAATGTTTTTAATATAGCGATTTCTTCTCGTTTTTCAGTTACTGTCCTGATAAAATTACCTGTGATATTAAATGATGCTAACACGATTATGATAGTCATAACGATAAACATAGCTATTTTTTCTATTTGAATTGCCTGAAAAAGAGTCTTGTCGAACTCTTCCCAGCTTTGTGCGGTGATTAATGGCATATCCCGTTCAATTTGCTGAGTGAGTTTACTGAAACTCATATCTTTCAGGTTGGTTTTTATTTCTATGAAATCTACGCCATTGTGTCTTTTAAAATTTTTTGACCTTTCGATATCTATAAAACTGAAAAGTCTGTCAAATTCTGGCATTCCTGATTGAAATATACCTACTACTCGATACCGCTCGGTGCGTGGTATCAAACCAAGAGGAGTTGGCACTAATACTGTCGGGGAAACGACATCTAAGGTATCACCAACTGTAGTGTTGATTTGAAACGCTATGTCTAGTCCCAAAACTATTCCATTGTTTCGAAAATCTTCTTCTGTAGGATTGCCGATGACCATCATGTCGAATATCGAATTGATATCTTTATGTTTTGCATAGTCTATTCCAAAATTTTCTGTGTAGGCAGTTAAATGCCGTCTACGAAGCAATATCTCGTTTTGATTCACAGGTCCAGCTATGTCGATGTGAACATAATTTTCTTCTAATTCTACTATCAAATCTTCATAGTTTATGATTGGACTAAAATCTGTCCGAAATACCCTGATTTCTCCTTTTGTTGAGACTATACGCCTTGCCATATCATTGCTGAGACCATTCATCACTGATGAGACTACTATCAAAGAGAATAAACCAACAACGATACCCAAAAAAGCAATTAAATTCAAAAATGACAAAAAATTATTGTTTTTTCCAGCTAAATATCTTAGAGCTAAACGCATTTTTAGTTTCATAGATATACCAATTTATTTATTTTGCTTTTTTTGTTAAGTTGCATTATATTCATCTGAAAAATTGTTTTTGCGAGGTTACTCTTATTTTTTCTGGGGGGGTCGCTTTCATCTTGTTTTTAGAACTAACTACAAGAAATTATAACTATTTTTCTAAATATTTAATTAAAATTTTATAAACCACTACCCCCCCACACAATATACCTAATACTGAGCAAATCCCTACTCCTATTCCACCAAAGCCTCCTATTTTATCTATCCAAACACCGAGAAGGACAAATAGCAGAATAGATACAGACATTATTAAACCAAGTTGTCCAATAAGACTAATGGCTGTCAGTATTTCGTTGTTTGTCTTCCACTTTTGAGGTGTTTTGAGATTGGGTATTTTTTGATTCATTGGGTTTTACATTTTCACCCATTTTGGAGTGACCATTGAATGTAGCGCCTGCATGAACATGCAATTTTGAAGTAAAGATATCTCCTGTTATATTCGCAGTTTTTTCCATTTCAAGAGATTTTAAAGCTGTGATTATACCTTTTACTTTACCTGCAATAAAAACTTCTGCTGCTTTGATATTGCCTTCTACTAATGCAGAATCGGTTACACTTGCCACGCTTTCAGATTCTACATTTCCTACGATGTGTCCGTCTATGCGGATGCTTTCTTTGGTCACAATATCACCTACTACTTTACAGGTTTTACCCACTAGAGTATTGATATTGACAACACGGTTTTTTTCTGGGAACATTGTTCCTCCTTTAAATAAATATATTAGCTTGTTAAAAAGCTGTAATTTTTTTTAGTTTTGAAGCCTTGGAATATCCATTATTGTCACTGGGTCTATAGGGTCATTTTGATAATATACTTGTAGATGTAAATGAGGATTTGTACTAAAACCTGTATTCCCTACAGAACCAATTAACTGTCCTTTTTCGACAAAATCATTTACGGCAACATAAAATCTATCTAGATGACCATATAAAGTTTTGTATGAATTTAGATGGTCTATCAAAATCATATTTCCCAAGAACCTGTCTTGATATCTTACGATTACTATTCCAGTAGCTGCTGCATACACATTTTGTCCAATAGAAGTTGAAAAATCTATTGCTGGATGTGTTTCTGAAAATGATTGACTTATCGCAAACCTTTCTTTTAGAGGTAAATAATCCGGAACGAACCAGTTTAGATGGGAAAGACCTACTATTCGGTCTGAATAAAAAGAATATGCGGTTTCACTTACATTTAACAATCCATAATTTATGCTCAATTCTTGCACTTCATCAAGTAGCTCTCCAATCTTATTTTGTAAAATGGTGATAGTATTTTGTGAGTGTCTTAGTTCATCAACAAGATTGTTTTTTTCCCGATTTATTTGAATCAACTCTAAGCTCAGGTAAAAACTTACTATGAACAATAAAATTATGGCAGATATTAAAAAGGCTTTATTGTGTATCATCTGTAGTTTTGTTATCTTTTTCTTCTCCAATGGAGGTCAATGAAGGGGATGATTCCAATTCCTCAGTAAATGTCATCACTTGCTTTGATTCCACTAAATAATTCACCAATTTTTCTAAGGAATCTTTATTTTCAAAGCTAACCACGATCTCACCAGCTGCATTTTTCCTTTCTTTGATTTTTACGCTTAATCCAAATGCTTGAGACAGGCTTTCTTCTATACTTTTTAGATATTTCTTTTCATAAATTTTTGTTCTTTTAGCTGGCTTAGATTTTTCGGTAATATTACAAAAATGTCTTGCTTCATCTTCTGCTTTTCTGACATTGTATTGTTTTTCTATGATTTCTTGAGCAAATTTTTCTTGTAATTCTTCATCAACACTGAGAATAGCTCTTGCATGACCAGATGTCAATTTTTTGCTTTCTATCAGAGTTTGTATATTTTCTGACAATTTTAATAATCTCAAAATATTTGTTACTGTTACTCTGTCTTTATTCATTGTTTTAGCAATATCTTGGTGGCTAAATTCAAATTCATCTATTAGCCTCTGATATGCCTTTGCTTCTTCTATAGGCGATAGATTCTCTCTTTGAACATTTTCGATGATTGCTAATACCAATCTTTCAGTGTCTGAGACCTCACGGATATATACCGGTATTGATTGAATATCTGCTAGTTTACAGGCTTCAAGCCGTCTCTCACCTGCTATCAATTCAAAATCAATGTCTGTATGTTTTACTACTACTATCGGCTGAATTAGACCGTTTTCTTTGATTGAAACAGACAATTCTTTTAGTTTTTCTGGATCGAATATTTTTCTCGGTTGAAATCGATTTCTTCTGATGTATTCTACCTTGATTGTCGTAACTGCTCCAGTTACTGGAGCTTCAACATCTTGAATTAAGGATTCAAGCCCTCTTCCCAATCTTCTCATCTTCCTATCACTTCCACTGCTAGTTGTAAATAATTTTGAGCACCTATTGACTTTATATCATAGTGTAATATAGATTTTCCATGACTCGGAGCCTCGGATAGTTTTACATTTCTGATAATCACGGTCTCAAATACTTTATCTTTAAAATAATTTTTTACTTCTAATGCGACTTGATTTGATAAATTTAAATTTTTTACAAACATTGTCAATAACACCCCAAATATATTTAAATTTGGATTTAAGTTCTTTTGTATCAAACGGATTGTATTGAGCAATTGACTGACACCTTCCAATGCATAGTATTCACATTGTATCGGGATGATTATGTCTGTACAAACTGTCATTGCATTCACAGTAAGTAAACCCAAAGAAGGTGGACAATCGATAAAGATATAATCATACTCTTCTTTTATGGGTAATAAAGCCTCTTTGAGTTTGTGTTCCCGTGCAAATTCTTTGACCAAATCTATCTCCGCACCCGTCAAATCGATATTGCTACCGATCAAATAAAGATTTTCTATTTCTGTTTTTAATATCGCTTTTCGTGTTAAATCTTTGTTCAATATAATGTCATATGAATGATATTCTAACTTGGTTTTATCTATTCCTAATCCAGAAGTCGTATTACCCTGAGGATCTAAGTCCACTAGGAGAACCTTCTTTTCGTAAATACTCAATGCTACTGCCAAGTTTACAGCCGTTGTGGTTTTTCCAACACCACCTTTTTGGTTGACTATTGTTATTATTTTACCCATAATTTATCTCTATTATCCTTCTTTCTCCTAATTGTTTTAGGTCTAATGTATGGATTATTACACTGGCCAGAAAATCAGATTTTTGCTTCAGAAAAGGAAGTCTATTATTTTCTAATTTGTATTTTTTCTGAGCATTCTCTTCTAAGGAAATTATAGTATCTCCAATCTCTAAAATTGAAGCCTTCCACAAAAATATCTTTCCTCCTTTTTTGAGAACTGACAATATTGCCTTATACAGCTTTTCTGTGATTTTTACTGACCGACATACAACTATATCAAAAAAGCCCTTGTATGCCTCCATTTTCTTGTCCTCTATGCGATTTGCAAGAAAAGATACATTGGCAAGGTCTATCTTATACATCATCCTTTTCAGAGACTCAATTTTTTTTTGGGTGCTATCCATTAATGTCATCTTACTCTCAGGACAAAGTATTCGTATAGGAACACCTGGTAAACCACCTCCTGTTCCGAAATCGAGAATTTCTTTTGTTTTGAAATCCCGAAAAACTTCAAAAATACTAACAGAATCCATGAAATGTTTTGTCCATATATCATCAAGCTCCATTTTTCTGGAAAAGAGATTTAATAATAAATTTTCTCTTTGTAACTCATTGAAATATATTTCAAATGTGTCCTGTATTACCTCAGAAAAAAGGTCGATTTTTTTTAAATAATTTACAAAACATTTTCGTTTGTCATCCATATAGACATAAAAAAAAATAGTGTAAAAATTGTCAATCATTTTATGAAAAACACTAAAACATCACTCTCATTGTATTTATTTCGGATTTTAGGTTTTACATTATGAAATTAGTTTTTTACACAGAGATTTTGATAAATTATAGAGAATTTTTTCTCACATATTAACCTCCAACTCTATTATCCTATCTCTTAAATCAGCTGCAAGTTCAAAATTCAATTCACTTGCTGCTTTTTTCATATCTTTTTTGAGCAAAGCAATTAAATCCTCTTTTGTTTCGAGATTTAGGTATTCATCGACCATATTTTTCTTTTCTTTTTTGGTTTTCATATTGATTTCATAATCAGCATATCCATCGGCTACAGAAGTAGATTTTAGTATCTCATCCGTGCTTTTTTCTATCTGTTTTGGAGTGATACCATGTTTTTCATTGTAGTCCAATTGTTTTTTTCGTCTTCTATTAGTTTCATTGATCGTTTCTCGCATTGCTTGCGTTACTTCATCTGCATAAAATATTACTGTTCCGTCAATATTTCTTGCAGCTCGCCCAGCTGTCTGGATTAATGATCGCGTAGACCTTAAAAAGCCTGCTTTATCTGCATCTAAAATTGCGACTAAGGACACTTCCGGCATATCTAATCCTTCTCGAAGTAAATTTATGCCCACTATCACATCTATCTCTCCAAGACGAAGTTCTCTGATGATTTTTGACCTTTCTATTGTTTGAACCTCGCTATGTAAGTATTTAACTTTTACACCAGCATCAGTGATATATTTTGCTAAATCTTCTGCCATTTTTTTTGTGAGTGTAGTTATCAAAATTCTTTGATTTTTCTTTATTCGGATATTTATTTCATGCAAAACATCGTCAACTTGAGTTTCAATTGGTCTCACATCAATATGCGGGTCTACAAGCCCTGTTGGTCTAATGACTTGTTCTACAACCACACCTTTTGTTTTTTCTAGTTCATAATCACCCGGTGTGGCTGATACAAAGATGACTTGTGGTATATAAGACTCAAATTCTTCAAATTTCAAAGGTCTATTGTCATAAGCAGACGGAAGTCTAAATCCATACTCTACAAGATTTTTCTTTCGTGTATAATCACCACCATACATTGCTCTTACTTGCGGAACACTAGCATGAGACTCATCTATCACTAGTAAAAAGTCTTCCGGAAAATAATCAAATAAGCAATAAGGCGGCTCTCCTATTTTAGAACCGGTCAGATGTCTTGAATAATTTTCAATTCCAGAGCAATATCCTATTTCTTTTATCATTTCGAGGTCAAAAAGCGTTCTTTGTTCTATTCTTTGGGCTTCGACAAGCTTATTATGATCAAGAAAATATCTGATTTGCTCGTTCATCTCATCTTTGATTGATGAAACTGCGTTTTCTTTCCTTTCAACAGACATCACAAAATGGTTTGCAGGGTAAATAGGATATTCCTTTACTTCTTCTATGATATGTCCATTTATAGGGTTGATTCGTGTGATTTTCTCTATTTCATCTCCAAAAAATTGCACTCTGACGGAGTTTTCGAGATAGGCTGGATAAATATCTATAATATCACCACGAACCCTAAAATTTCCCCTTTCAAATGCAACATCATTCCTACCATAATGACCTGAAATTAATTTCATCATTAGCTCTTCACGCTCGATGGTTTGCCCTTTTTTGAGAAACAAAGCTGCTTCGCGATAGTCATCTGGTATACCGAGACCATAAATACAGGAGATACTTGCTATTATTATTACATCTTTTCTTTCTGAAAGCGAGGTTGTGGCTCGCAGTCGGAGTCGTTCGATTTGTTTATTTATATCAAAATCTTTGTCTATATAAAGATCTTTACCCGGTATATATGCCTCTGGTTGATAATAATCATAATAACTGATAAAATATTCAACTGCGTTTTCAGGAAATAATTGCCGAAATTCACCATATAACTGCGCCGCAAGGGTCTTGTTATGAGACATTATCAAAGTAGGTTTATTTACATTTTTTATTACATTTGCAATGGTAAATGTCTTTCCAGAACCTGTTGCTCCGAGTAAAATTTGAAATTTATCACCTTGAATGATATTTTCAGACAACTCTTTTATGGCTTCTGGTTGGTCCCCTGTTGGTTTGTATTTTGAGGTTAATTTGAATTTATTCATCTCTTAATCTCTTTTTATCAATTCATTAATTTTTTCCAGCATTTCTTGTATATCTTTTGTATCGAATACATTTAGATTTGATTTCATTAAATCTTCTAAAATTGTTTTGGCTGCTTTCAAGTCATTAATGTTATCTATATCTATATCAAATTCCATAGAACCATTTTTGTAATCTATACTTTCCAACATTTTTTTCATAGCTATTTTTTGATTTTCTGTTTCATTATTACTGGAAATGTTCTTTTTTCTTTTTTGTTTAAGACCTTTCATCATATACAAAAATAATAAAATTAAAACAATTAGTGGCATACCAACAAAGATAATAGCTCGGACTAAACCATCAAATACTTGAAAATAAACTATTGATATTATGATTAATACAAAAAAAACAACCAATAAACTGAAAATATACTTATTCATATTTTTTTAATTTACCAAAATTTTCTATTTATTAGTTCATCTTCAATTAGTGGCTCTCTAAACTCCCAATAATTTGTTAATTGTATTCCACCCTTTGGATTTGCTCCATATTCATTTTCGCCTTTTTCATCTTTTTTCAGTGCTAAAAATAATCCCCAGTAGGGAAGGAAAAAATTAATCCCACTTCTACCTATATCATGCATTCTCCTAATCCCTACTGCAAATGTAGGGATTATAGCATCATATAAATATAAATAAAATAATATATTCCCTAAGCCTCCTGATAAATTTAATATATTTATATTAAATTTATTCAAAGGTACCTTAATAATATTTAATAAAATTAGTATCAATATATTTATACAAAAAAAACTCCAAAACTCTTTCCGACTGGCTCTACCACCGAAACTAAAGTATTTTCTGAAACATTTTAGATAGTATTCCCAAGGATTGAGATGTTCAGCTGGATATCTTCTAAATACCTTATCTCCGACGAATATTTCACTACCTTCTCCGTAGAGAACAGAACCACATTTTTTACAAGCGAGTGTGTCTGCTGAAAGTATTGAGTTGCATTGGTTACAGATCGCCATTTTTTACTCCATTGGAATAACTATCCCAGTCAATTTCCTCGACTAGTTCCAAACCACCCAAAGGATTTGAACCATAATCATTACTTCCCCGATGACCTTCAGTAGTTGCTAAAAGCAATCCATAGACAGGATAAAGTATATAAAAACCTGTTTTACCGACATCATGCATTCTACGAGAACCTGAAGATAGAGCTACCAATAAAGAATCATAAAAATAGAGATAATATATAAAATTTCCAAGTCTACCTGATAAGAAAAATAAATTTTCACTTAGTGTGTTTAAAAAATTTCTGGAATAAGATAGCAAAATAAGAATAAGTATATTGAAAAACATAAAACTCCAAAATTCAGATCGGCTAGCTCTGCCACTGAAATTTAGAAATTTTTTCATACATTTGATATAATATTCCCATGGATTTAAGATTTCCGGAGGGACCCTACGAAAAGTTTTACTTCCTAATTTTATTTCACTACCTTCCCCATATTGAATTGAACCACATTCTATACAAGTGTTTGAGTCTGGGGGTAAGATTGAATCGCATTTATTACAAATCGCCATATTTACCTCGTAAATATCATCTTTTAAACGTAGGGGCGTATTGTATACGCCCTAAAAAATGCTGTCGCATAATAAACCGCTGTCTGAAAAGTCAATTTTTATTAAATCATACCTTACACACACCGAAGGTGCGTGGCTTTTAATAGAAAACGATTACCACCACATCTCCCACCCCTTCGGGGTATGTAAGGTATGATTTTATGAAAATATTCTTCTCGGACTGCACTTACGACAAGTTTTCCTTGTCATACTGAGAGTAGCGAAGAATCTGTTACCCTATGTTTTAGCATTGGATTAAAGATTCATCACTTTGCTCAGAATGACAAAATTTTACTATATGCGACCGCAGGAATTATGGTTTGGTAGAAAACTATGCCTTCTATGCAATGCTTTTCTTTTTCTTATTCTCAAAAGTATAGGTAGGGTCTTTTTCTCCGTCAATAAATTCTTTAGTTATCAGGCATTGTTTCAGATTGTCTATTTCAGGAATTTCATACATTATCCCTGTCATTTTCTTTTCTAAGATTGACCTCAGACCTCTTGCGCCTGTTTTTTGTGATATTGCTATAGTAGCTATTTCTTTTAAGGCATCTGGTGTAAAATCTAACTCTACATCATCGAGATTAAACAGTTTTTGATATTGTTTTATTAGCGAATTTTTCGGTTTAGTAAGTATATCGATTAAAGCATTTTCAGATAATTCATTCAAAGGACTAATGATTGGTAAACGACCTACTAACTCAGGTATTAGTCCATATTTTACTAAATCTGCTGGGACAACATTGGTAAATTCGTTCAGACTGCTTTTTTTTTCGTTACCTTCATTTTCAAAACCAATAACTTTTTTATTGTTTCTTCTTTCTACTATTTTTTCCAATCCACAAAATGCACCTCCGACTATGAATAAAATATTCGTAGTATCAATTTCGATAAAATCTTGATGCGGATGTTTTCTGCCACCTTTCGGTGGAACATTGACTTTTGTGCCTTCAAGAATTTTCAACAAAGCCTGCTGAACGCCTTCACCGGAAACATCTCTTGTGATTGATGTATTTTCTGATTTTCGAGCTATTTTATCTACTTCATCTACATATACTATTCCTTTTTCGGCTTTTTGAACATCATAATTCGAATTCTGGATCAATCGGACTAATATATTTTCGACATCTTCACCGACATAACCTGCTTCTGTTAAAGTTGTTGCGTCTGCTATTGCAAAAGGAACTCGCAGCATTTTGGCAAGTGTTTGCGCTATAAGTGTTTTTCCAGAACCTGTAGGTCCTAACATGAGAATATTGCTTTTTTCAAGATCAATTTCATCTTTTTTTGATTGTTTAAATATTCTCTTATAATGGTTGTAGACTGCTACAGAAATAACCATTTTAGCATTGTCTTGATCGATTACATACTGGTCAAGATATTCTTTGATTTCACGAGGTTTAGGTAGCTTATAACTGTCAAAAGTTTGTTCCTTAACACCAGATTCTATGATGTTATAACACATTGAGATACATTCATCGCAAATATTACCAGCTATACCTTTTATAATGTGTTTAGTTTCATTTTCCGGTCTTCCGCAAAATGAACAATGTAAAGTATTGTATTTATTCATAAATCATCCTGTTGATATAAATTGAGTTCGGAATGCTGAACCTTTCAATATTCATAACTCAAAGAAATTTATTTCCTTTTATCAATAACATCGTCAATGATGCCATATTCTTTAGCAATTTCAGCACTCATAAAGAAATTTCTATCTATATCTCTGAGAATTTTTTCAGGATCTTGATTGGTATGCTTGTTGAGTAAACTTACCATTTTTTCTTTGATATACATTATCTCTTTTGCTTGTATTTCTATATCTGACACTTGACCCTGAACTCCCCCAAGAGGTTGATGAATCATTACACGACTATTGGGAAGAGCAAATCTACGACCCGGCTCCCCAGCAGCTAATAACCATGCTGCCATACTGGCTGCCTGACCGATACATATTGTGCTTACCTTGCATTTGATATACTGCATTGTATCATAAATCGCCATTCCAGAGGTGATCACACCGCCCGGACTATTTATATACATAAATATGTCTTTTTCCGCTGATTCTGCTTCTAAATGGAGCATTTGAGCAACTATGATATTGGCTACATTATCGTCGATTGCTGTTCCTAAAAAAATAATTCTGTCGTTTAATAAGCGTGAGTAAAGGTCATAAGCACGTTCTCCACGACCTACCTGCTCTACTACCATGGGTATAAAAGGCATTTTATTCTCCTCTATTGAGTATTTAATAAAGATAAAAGATATGAATTATAACTCTCAAATCCGATTTCGTTACTCTTTACTTTTTTTTGATTGTCTTTTTTTCTTTGGGGCGGGTATTGAATCTTCTGTTGTATTTTGATTTTCAGAGGTTTTCTCTATTGTAGCTTTTTTTCTTACCCTCTTTTTGGGGGCTGGTTCTTCTTCTGGGATAGTTTTAATAACTTCAAAATCTGCTTTTTCTATATCATCTTCCCTTTGGTTGCAATGTTTTGGGCAATCTCCGCAATCGGTAGTATCACAAGGTTTATCTTCTACAATTTGAATCTCTTCTGTACTTGCTGACTCTACAAAATTACAAAAAGGTCTAATAAAATCTAATACCTTTCTACTGAGGAACTCTTCTTTGATATCTTCTAAACTATTTGCATAATTTTTTTTGAAATCATCAGCACTGACACTGTAAAGAAGGGCTAATTGAGTAATTTCTTCATCAAATTCATCTTCAGAAACAGCAATGTTATGGTCTTTTGCTATTCGTTCAAATACCAATTCCCATATAATGCTTGGTTTTTGACTATCCGCTATTTCTAATAAAAATTTATCTTCAAATCCATCAAATTTTTCAGGGTCTATTTGTCCTCTAAAATGTTGCATTAACATTCTTTTCCCAATTCTTATCAGATAATCCTCAGGGATTAAAATATTGTTAATATTTCTCTCTCCAAAAGCCTTAGAGATAGCTAAATTTGATTGATTTTTGTTTTTTGTACTGATATCTTTTTCTATATTCTCTTTCAGACTGTTTTTTAACGCTTCTACCGATTCATGACCAAGTATTTTTGCTGTTTCTTCGTTTAATTCTGGGATGATTATTTTAAAGGCTTTTTCTATTTGAAAGCATTCATCTTTATCAAGAGTAAAACCATCTTTTAATTTCAAACCAACTAATTGGTTCGCATCTATCCGTTTTATAGCAGGATCGGGATTTTTAACTATCAATTCTTGATCCAAAATAAAAGGTTCTAACTCTTTTTCATTAAGAATATCATATACCGTTACTTTATCTCCTAATTCAAGAGCCTGGTTTTCTTCAAAGGGTATTTCTTCAGCGTTGTTTTTGAGGATTTGGTTTATTGTCTGATCGAGCATTTCTTCACTATATTCTATCGGTTTGAAAACGACTTCAAGATCTTTATATTCATATTCATATCCCTCTGGAAGTGTCTCAAATTCGTAAATAAAAACTGAATCTCCATCAGTTTTTATGTTTATATCCCCTATATTCCCTTTAGAAACAGGATTTGCATTAGTTTCTAACAACCCCTTTTGGTAATACACATTTGTATATTCATCAAGATAAAAATTACTGACACGATCTCCATAAAGCCTCAAAACCGTTGATATAGGAGCTTTACCTTTTCTGAATCCAGATATCTGGACATTTCTTGAAAACTTAGTTAACGCTTTTTGATAGTCTTTATTATATGTTTCTTTATCAAGCGTTACTATCAATTGCCTTTTGATTTGGTCTATATGTTTTATTTCAAAATTCATACATCCATCCTCATTTTTTGTTTGTTCTTAGCTGGTATAGAAACCAATTTAAATGGTGCGAAAGAGGGGAGTCGAACCCCTATGAGTTGCCTCGCTGGATCCTAAGTCCAGTGCGTCTGCCAGTTCCGCCACTTTCGCATGAGAACCATTTTTTTTTTTTTGTCTTTTTTGTCAAATATATTTTTTTTTTTAGGTTTGAAATTAAAATTAA
>WRLO01000060.1 GCA_009777575.1 Candidatus Cloacimonadota bacterium | reverse complement strand
GTCCGCCCATAACTACAGGTTGTCTAAACCATGCTTGAGCTTGGACACCAAACTGCATAAGATCGCTAACGATCGCGTTTCTTGCTTGATTGTTTGCTTGTGTGTCAAACATTTGAATACCTACTGCAACTGCAGCGCCGACGATGATAAC
Organism: Candidatus Cloacimonadota bacterium; assembly: GCA_009777575.1. GTDB lineage: Bacteria > Cloacimonadota > Cloacimonadia > Cloacimonadales > WRIO01 > WRLO01. Next base: position 23,315 of record WRLO01000060.1, on the reverse strand, counting down.
TGATAAAACTATCATCAAAATTTGTTGTGTTCCCATGTGTAATCTCCTTTATACATGTTTAATTTTATTTGATACCAAAATATATAGCAAGAAGTGTGCCAAACTTTATCAATTGCTTGAATTGAAGTTTACAAATCTTTCTAAAACCCTTTTATAATATACCGTTATGGATTAATAATATTTTTTTAAGCATAGTTTTTTATGTAATATTTTTAGGATTTTTATTGATTTACTGTCCATTAAAATGGACATTTTTCAAAATTTGTGTCCATTAAAATGGACACTACCACACCATTTTCCATTATCCATTACTTAAGAAGCACCATCCTCTTTACATCAATTTTATCACCTGTTTCAAGACGATAAAAATAGATACCCGAAGGAACATTGTCAGCATTCCAAATAACTGAATATCTACCTGCGTTTAGATATTCATTTACGAGACTCTCAACCAATTGCCCGCGGATATTATAGATGTCTAGCGAGACGAATGATTCTACTGCTAAATTATATCTGATTGTCGTATCTGGGTTAAATGGATTAGGAAAATTACCTAATAACTCAGTATAAACAGGAATCTCAATCTCATCTCTTTCAGAAACTCGAACTTCTATTTCGGTAAATATTATATCAGATTCACCTGTCTGATAGATAGCCTGTAAGCTATAAATATGAGTTCCATCTGGGACATCATAATCAGTAAAAGTCGTTTCGAGAAGGAGTGATCTGTATAACGGAAATTCATCTCGATATAGTTTATAACCCATTGGATTGCTTTCTGGAGCAATCCAGTTCAGAGTTACTGTATTACTATCCACAGATCCTTCAAAATTTGATGGAGGTAAGAATATTTCAGGTATTATCTCGACTTCGACCGAGACAGCATCAGATTCGCCAGTTTGATAAATAGCTTGTAAACTGTAGATATGGAAACCTACGGACACATCATTGTCAGTGAAATTTGTTTCAATGAGTAAATCTGTGTGTAAAAGCTCATCATTTCGATAGAGATTGTAACCTAAAGGACTAGCCTCAGGTGCTTCCCAGCTCAATATCACTGTATTACTTTCTACTATAGCAGTAAAACCGGTAGGTGGGAGAAAGATATCTTCTGGTGTCCCGGGCATACCTCTTAAAAATGGGTAGCCATTATTGAAATCTGGATTTATTCCCCAGATATTCTCAAAATCCCAACCATTGTTGATATATGTTGAAGCTTGTTTCATTTCAGAAGTAGGTAAACCATAAGTATTTTCGATATCACACATATCGTCGTGGTTAAAACCGAGAGCCTCTGTTATTGAACTTGAATCTATGTCCCAAAAACAATATAATATAGAGGAGTTTGGAAAATTCGGCTGGTTACTATGCCTTCCTGCTATACCACCTACATTTGAAGAACTACTATTCATAAAGATATTCATATATGAATAGGAAAATTGAATGCTTGTTCTTTCCATCCATCCTATTATTCCACCTACGGCAAAGTTATTTACTACTATATTACTAGAAGAATAACTATTTACTATAGATCCTATATAACTAGCACCTACTAATCCACCAATATTTAGGTTACTTTCTTTTTCCGATGTTATCTCAATATCTGTAAAACAGTATTCTATATTTGAATATGATAATTCTGCAACAAGTCCCCCTATTTCTGTAGCATATTGCCCCCCTGATATTGTCCCTGTTACAGAGCAATTAATAATATCAGAAAAAAGAGATACACCTGCTATTCCGCCCATAAGTAACAAATATGTTTCTACATATTCAGAAGCTTCAAAGTTTATATCTACTAAATGAACATTTTTAATAGTAGATGATCGTATTTCAGCAAATAAACTAATCTGCCCTTGCCACAAAGATGCCCGTGCAATAAATGTAGAAAATAAATTTTCGATAAAAAAATCATTTCCATCATAAATTCCATGAAAATAATATTCACTATAAGGTAGATCAATTACAAAATGCCCTATAGGAAAAAAACCTCTTTCCTCATTCCAGATTAATGTTTCGCTCGCGTCAATATCTGCTGTCTGTAGAAAGTGAACTGGTATGTTTTCTCCTTTCCACCAATCCTCACTTACTTCAGATAGCCATCTGAGATTAGCCAAATTGCTGATAAGATAGGGATTTGCCTCTGATCCTGCATCTGAGTCTGAGTAGTTTGAAGGTTGTTGTGGTTGGGTTTCACTATGTAGAAAGGCTACAAAGATAAACACCAACACTGTCAATACATAAACTTTTTTAAAGCTTTTCATTTTCATGATATCCTCCGAATTTGTTAATTTTGGACAAGATATAAAATGTAGTTACATTTGTCAAGAAAAAAGTGAAAAATATTTTATAGGCAGGTAATGCATATTATAAATTACAAATTACAATTTATAAATTACAAATATATTGAGGACGCAGATTTTTGTGGATTTACGCGGATTTTTTAGGGGATTTGATTATTAAATATCCCCCCCCCCTCTTAATATTTAATATCTTGCAGACAGCAGATAGTAATTCTGTGAGTCTTTTCGCAAGCTCAAAGTCTCTTGAACTGTCCCATAAATGTGGGGGGATATGGGGGGTATATATTTATTCTTTTTTTACATTAAAATTATCAATAAATTGTTTTAGGATATGTGATCTAGAAGGATGTCTCAATTTTTTAAGAGCTTTTTCTTCAATTTGTCTGATTCTTTCTCTAGTTACATTGAAGATATGTCCAACCTCTTCAAGAGTTCTATGATGCCCATCGTCAATACCGAATCTAAGTCTAATGACTCTTTGTTCTCTATCGGTGAGAGTTTTTAGAATTTCATCAACTTGTTTTTTCAATAAATTTCTTTCAGCAACTCTTTCTGGTGAGATAGTAGCTCTGTCTTCAATAAAATCACCGAGATTGGTATCTTCATTGTCATTTCCGATGGGTTTATCGAGGGAGACGGGTTCTTTTGAGATGGAGAGAATATTTTTTATTTTTTCTACAGGCAGGTCGAGGGTTTCAGCCAATTCTTCAGGATAAGGCTCTCTCCCAAATTTTTGCATGAGTTTTCTGGCAGTTCTGTTAATTTTGTTTATAGATTCGATCATGTGGACAGGAACGCGGATAGTTCTGGCTTGGTCAGCAATGGCTCTAGTGATAGCCTGTCTAATCCACCAAGTCGCATAAGTCGAGAATTTATAACCTTTTCTATAATCATATTTTTCAACAGCTCTCATCAGACCAGTATTTCCTTCCTGAATCAAGTCCATAAAATCGAGACCGCGGTTGTTATATTTTTTAGCGATACTGACAACGAGTCGAACATTTGCTTCAATCATTTCATTGTTCGACTTTTCTTTCATTCTTTCACCTCTTTCAATGTCGCGGAGTAAAAATATCATTTCATCAGCGGTCATTTTAGTTTCAAGTTCAACCCTTCTAACCTTTCTTTTAGCATTTTTAATTTTTCTTAAAGCATCGACAAAAATTTCTGGGTCATCGCCGGTTTCGCTTTCAACTTCATGAAATTCATCTCCGGATTTCTTAGCTTTTCTACCAAAAAAACAAATTTCGTCTTCCGAATAATCTTTTATTTTCCCAAGATCAGCAATAGCAGATTGAGATTCTTCAATTCTATCAACAAGACTTTTAATTCTATACACCATTCTTTTAATGAGTTTTTCGTTGAAAACAAGTTGTTGGAAGGAAAGGACTATTTTATCACGGATATTGTCAATTTCAGTTTGCATAGTCAAAATACCGTTGTCATCAATAACAGAGTCATCAATCATTTTTCCTATATTGTTGAAATTATTATCAGCTTGTTTTAGAATTTGACGAAATTCAGTAACGAGCTTTGCGTCTTGGCTTCTATCTACCCAGCTCCCAAAATCAAGCCTAAAGATTTGATCAAGTCTGATTCTTCTTTCGTTGTATCTGTAGAGGAAATTGAACATTTCTCTGAGAGTGCTCCCACATTTAAAAACATTTTGGTTAATCATTCTTTGGGCAGACTCAATTTTTTTAGCAATTCTGATTTCACCTTCGCGTGTAAGAAGTTCAACGCGCCCCATTTCTTTGAGATACATACGGACCGGGTCATCATAATATTTCCTAGTAGAAGTCTTTTTAGGGGGTTGTTTTTTGGGATTTGAAGAAGATCTGGTGATTCTTTTCTGAGTTTCGTCAATGATTTCAATCCCTTCATCCTTGAGATCAGTGATGAGATCAACAATTTTATCTAAAAAAATAGGATTTTCTGGTAAAATTTCATTAATTTGTTGAAAAGTGATATAACCAGTTTCTTTCCCTAAAATGGACAATTTTTTAACATAATCAATATAACTAAGCATTTATACTCCTTTATTTTTTTATATTTAGCCATGATGGTTTTGCGACCACCAAAGATGAATAAAATCTCCTTCTTGCCGTCCCAAGCACCCTCTACTGTATGTAAGGTGGGGGAGGGGGGTGGAAATCCTCTTTTCTATTAAAAGCCACATCACCTTCGGGATGTGTAAGGTAAATTCCTTCTTGCCGTCCCAAGCACCCTCTACTGTATGTAAGGTGGGGGAGGGGGTGGAAATCCTCTTTTCTATTAAAAGCCACATCACCTTCGGGATGTGTAAGGTAAATTCCTACTTACCATCCCAAGCACCCTCTACTGTATGTAAGGTGGGGGGAGGGGGGGAAATCCTCTTTTCTATTAAAAGTCACATCACCTTCGGGATGTGTAAGGTAAATTCCTACTTACCATCCCATGCACCCTCTACTGTATGTAAGGTGGGGGGAGGGGGGAAATCCTCTTTTCTATTAAAAGTCACATCACCTTCGGGATGTGTAAGGTAAATTCCTTCTTGCCGTTCCAAGCACCCTCTACTGTATGTAAGGTGGGGGAGGGGGTGGAAATCCTCTTTTCTATTAAAAGCCACATCACCTTCGGGATGTGTAAGGTAAATTAATTTATTTACATTCATATAGTAATCTAAACATAGAGAGTTTTTCTAACGATATTTTTTGAAAGTTTTTCAATTTCTTTTTTTAAGAAGAATTTTTTTTCAAAAAACTCTAAACTATCATTTCCGTTGGCAATATTTTCATTTAAAAACTTCAATTCTTCCTCGTATTTTCGAAGTTTCACCTGTCTAATCAAATCATCAATATTGTCCAAAAAATCATCATCAAAAAAGAGCATAGTCAATTCATCGGACATTTTATGGTCATTTTGTGTCTGGCTTTCATTCAATCTCTCCATTAAGAGAGCAGGATTATTTAAAAAATCTTTATTTTCTATGTTAATTATAAATTCATATATTTTTTTTAAATCCTCATTAATAAAATAATCAATTTCTAGTTCATCGGCAACTTTTTTTATAAAATCTGGAAATTTTAAGAGCAATTTAAGTAATTTTCTTTCCTCTTCAAACTTGTAACTTATTAATTGTTTTTGTGTTACATTATTTTGAGAAAAATTTTGAATATTTATGCTGGAGCGAAGATTTTTTTCAGAAATTTGGAAAGTTTCAGAAACATCTTGAATAAAAAGTTCTCTAAGGATATGATCTTCGATCTCAGGACTAATATCAATGAGCATTTGAATAGCATGCCTATTGCCGCCTAAAATTCTGGTGTGTTTTTCAACAAATTTGACAATATTCAAAGAATTATCAGCTAAAATTTGAAAATCATCTTTTGCATGATTTAATAAAAAAGTATCCGGGTCTTGTTTGTTTGGTAAAAGCATAATTTTGGGATTACAACCCATCTGTATAGCTAAAGCAGCAGCACGCACAGCGGCTTTAATCCCAGCTTCGTCACCATCGTAAAGAAAAATGAAATTATTCGTATACCTGCTCAGTAGTTTTATTTGTTCTTTAGTTAAAGCAGTTCCTAAAGAAGCTACAGAATTAGTAAAGTCTTTTTCATAAAGCCTTAAAAAATCTAAATAGCCTTCAGCAATGAAAACAAAACCTTTCTTGCTGATATCAAAGCGTGTAAATTGCAAACCGTATAATTCTTTACCTTTGATGTAAATATCAGTAGTGGGCGAATTTACATACTTAAATTTTTTTTCTTGTTCTGCATCCAAAGCTCTTCCGCCAAAAGCAACAACTTTTCCATTTGTAGAGTGAATAGGAAACATTAATCTGTCGCGGAATAAATCATAAAAATCACCTTCATCTGGAAGTCTAAAGAGCCCCGTATCTGGTAAAATATCGCTACTAATATGATTTCTTGCTAAATAACTTTTCAAACCACTAAAACTGTCGAGAGCGTATCCTAAGGAGAATTTTTCAGCGATTTCGAGTGGGATTTGTCTCTTTTCTAAATATTGTTTTGCAATAGTGCCGTGTTTGTTTAAATTGCTCACAAAAAAATCGTTTGCGAGTTCATAGACAGTATAAATCAAATCTCTTCTGGTATTTTTTTTTGCAGATTGTTGATTTTTTTGGATAGAAATGCCGGCTTTAGTGGCAAGTTTTTGTAAAGCCTCAAAAAAGGAAATTTTCTCGTATTCCATCACGAAACCGATAGCATTTCCTGCTTTCTGACAACCAAAACATTTAAAAATTTGCTTTGATTCGCTGACATTAAAGGAAGCAGTTTTTTCCTCATGAAAAGGGCATCGGGCTTTGTAATTGCTACCCATTTTTTTCAAAGGTAGGTAGCTGGAGACAACATCGACGATGTTAATAGCTTTGAGGACTAAATCAGCGTTATTCTCAGTCATAATAATTTTCCTTTTTTTTAGGTTCTTTTTTACAATTTATCGGGTAACCGCGAGGGATTGTTTTATAAAAGCAGTTTTCCCCCCCCTGACCCCCCATAAATGTGGGGGGAAATCCGTATCCCATAATAAAAAGAATCAAAGTGCAACAACAGTCACGCCGTCACCGCCGGCTTCATGTGGTGGAGAATAAAAATCTTGAATTTTGTCATTCTTTTTTAAATATTCTCTAATTTTTTGTCTAAGGATGCCTGTTCCTCTGCCATGAACGATGCGAACCTTTGACAATCCACAAAATAAGGCATTGTCAATCAAATCTTGGATCAAAGGTAAGGACTCTTCAAAAGTCTTTCCGAGCAGGTTAAGCTCCATCCTAGTTTTTCCGCTATACTCAATATTTTTATGGCTAACATACCCGATGTTTTTATCTTTTTCAGGGTTAGGATTTTCAACAATCTTATAAAGATCATCTTTTTTTACATTGTAAAATATGCCATTCATATCGACCCTGTAGAAATCTTTGTTTTTTTCAATAATAACAGCCATAGTGTCAAAAGATATTATCCAAACTTTATCCCCAATATTTATGGTTTGATTTTTGTTCATTATGGGGTCGATTTTTTCTTTTTTTTCATAAATTTCATTTTGAATAGCTTTGACTTTATTGGTCAAAACATGTAATTTCTGTTTTTTTTCTTCTTTAGCGAGGGCTTTGATGTCAGTTAATTCTTCATTTATTCTTTTTTGTATACCCGTTAAATAACTTTGAGTATCGGCTAAAGAAGATTTTATTCTTTGTTTTTTTTCTGTATCAAAATCCTTTATTTTTGTCTCAAATTCTGAAATTTTCATTTCGAGTAACCTTGTTTTCAGTTCAAACTGGTAGTTGTTCTCAGCGAGTTTTCTCTTTTCCTCATTCATTTTTTTTAAAAGATCAGTCAATTCGACATTTTGCGAACCGGTCAAGGCTTCAGCTCTTTTCACCAAATTTTGATTTAAACCGAGTTTAGAGGCTATTTCAATAGCAAAACTATTACCGGGAAAGCCTAAGACAAATTGATAGGTAGGCTCAAGTTTTTGGGGGTCAAATTGCATTGAAGCGTTTACACAATTTTCTGTATTCTCAACAAAGATTTTTAATGAAGTATAGTGAGTAGTAATGACTGCGAGAGAATTTTTTTCAATGATATGTTCAAGAATGGCTTGAGCGAGGGCAGCGCCTTGTTCTGGGTCGGTAGCTGAGCCTATTTCGTCTATCAAAACGAGAGTATTTTCATTTCCATTATCGACAATTTGTTTGATATTTTCAATATGTCCACTAAAAGTGCTGAGTGAGCTTTCAATAGATTGATTGTCGCCAATGTCAGCGAAAACATTGGAAAATAGTCCTATTCTACTACCAAAATCTGCTGGAATAGGCAAACCTGTCATAGCCATCAGGGTGCATAAACCTATGGTTTTTAGAGTAACAGTTTTACCACCTGTGTTTGGACCTGAGATAAGTAAAATTCTGAAATCATTGCCAAGAAAGAGATTGAAGGGAATAACCTTTTTTATAGATTTAAAATTTATTATCAAAAGAGGATGTCTGGCTCTTCTAAGTTCAATTAGATTTTCATCTACAATTTCTGGAACTATGCTCTGAAGTTCATTGGAAACTCTGGCACAAGCGAAATATGTATCAAGTTTGAATAATATTTCAAAATTAATACTAATGTGGTCTTTTTCTATGAGAATCTGTTTTGTAAACTCACAAAAGATTCTATATATTTCCTCTTTTTCAGCAGAATAAAGTTCATTAATTTCATTATTGAGAGGCACAACCGACTTTGGTTCTATATAAATAGAAGACCCCGAGCCAGAGCGACCATGCGAAATACCGTCAAAAACATTGGCAAAGCCTTCTTTCACCGGCACTACGAATCTGTCATTTCTTTGAGTGACAATTTTATCTTGTAGATAGATATTTGTTTGGTTATCATTCAAGGTTTTATGCAGCTCGGATTGGATTTTTTCTTTTAGTTTACGAACTCTTTGCCTGATATTTTTCAGTTCAGTAGAAGCAGAATCAAGAACATTTCCCTCGTCATCAAAAATTTTGTTGAACCTTTCTTCAAGTGCTGGAAAAGGGATTAATGCCGCAGTAAAATTGAAGTAGGTCTCGTAGTCTTGAGTGGGAGGGTTATTTTTTTGTGCTGGATCTGGATGTTTTACATGATTTTCAGAGTTGTTAATTTTTTGATTTTCAGCAATAACTCTATTGGCAATTTTTACAGTTCCGATGATTGCTTTAAACTCATCAAAATTGAAAGCCAAACTTTTGACTTCAGTAAAAATCGTGTTAACATCGCTCAGACCATAGAATCCGATGTCACCTTCGTTTAAGATAATTTTTTGAATATCATTAATTAAATTAAGTCTATGAACAATAAAAACCTTGTTTTTTGAAGGCGTAAAGGTAGATAAATACTCAATGCCGATTTGAGAATGGCAATGAGATTTGATGTAAAGGAGCAATTTGTCATATTCTAAATCTCCTTTTAAGGGGTATAGGTTTTTTGGCTCAAGTTTCTGGGGCATTATTTAACTATATTTTTAATTAAAAAAGTTATCAGGTATTTTGTCACGGATATCGTATCTGATATAATCATAAAGTCTATAAATTTCTGTAATAATGACAGATTCTTTGAATTTTTCTTGATTTGTCTTTAAAAAAGGTATAGAATTAATAAAAAAGAGCAAAACAGCGATGACCATCATGACATTGAAAAAACCAAAGACAGCCCCGACAATCCTATTTAAAAAAGTCAATTTAAGTGATTTTGACAAAGCATTGATTAGTTTTTTTAACAAAGTAAATAAAATAGCAATCATCACGACAATCAATAAATAAGAGAAAATGGAAGCTAAAAAGTCTCCAATAGAAAAACGAATCATGATGCCGTATTTGACCATAGGGACTAAGCGACCAATCATCAATAAGGTCGCAAAAAATCCTATCCAAGTCAAAGCAGCGGATATAAAACCAACTTTGTAGCCAATAATCATGGCAGATAAAAATATTACTAGTAAAGAAATATCTATAATGTGCATAAAATCCTCTTGGAGATAGATATTATATTTTAACCAGGGAGACTGTAGTGGTTGAGCTCGCCTCAGACCTTTTGAACATGGCCAGAGGCAAGCTCAGCCGCTACGGTTGGGCGGTGAAAATAAATTGAAGTTATAGGTAAGCTATCGTGACCCGAGGGTTGAACCATCGTGGTGGCAACTTCCCTATAAATGTCAATTTTTCTATTTGTGCTTTATCTTGAATGCCCAGAGGGACTATGGTTTGGCAGAAATCGTGAGTAAAAAGGGATTATTTCCCGTAACGGTTCAGAGATTTGAGATTTATCTAGAAACTCGCAGAATTACGATATAGCATTACCCTACGGGATATACCTATATTATGATATCTGTTTTCTACCAAACCATTATTCCTCTGGAATATTCAAAGAATCAGAACCAAAATGGAAGGTTGACACTTATGTAATTCCCCCCCCCCTAATAATTAATGTTTTGCAGTCGGCAGAGCGTAATTCTGCGGGTCTTTTCGCGAGATCAAAGTCTCTTGAACCGTTCCATAAAAGTGGGGGGAAAATCCCCCCCATTATCTCTTTAACCTACCTTGCGAAAGGGGGTATATACAATGAAACATTGAAAAAGCATCAATGTTTATCAGATCTCCTATGCAGTTTTATCTGCTTTCTTTGTGAAGTGTTCTTTTTTCTTTTTCTTGCTTCACTCGGCTTTTCGTAAGCTTGATGTTTCTTTATATCTGACAAAATAGCTGCTTTCTCGCATCTTTTTTTAAATCTTTTCAAAGTAACTTCAAAAGGTTCAGAATCCTTTGCAAAAACCACTGGCATAAACTCACCTCCTTTATATGTTTATTTTTCTGAAGAACAAAAAAATTTAATATAGTTTTTTTGTCAACCATTTTTTATTTTTCGAATATCTCTCTTTGCTCAATCTTTCAAAAAAACGCTACCCCATACAGACTCCATTAGGCGAGAGACAATATCATATCCTAAATCCCAATATACAAGTAATAATTCTGTATTTACTTTTTTTTTAGCCGCTTTTATTTGACTTCTCTGTTTCGTAGTGTGTAAGGAATAATGATTAATTAAGTTCGACTTTTCGGAGAAGACTCCTACGGAGTCAACTCCGAAGAGTCATTTGCGTAGAAATGTTAGCTCTGTAGAAAGGAATATATGCACCATGTTGCATCTTGTAGGGATGCTACAAAATGTGCCAATTGATTGGTTGCATCCCTACGGGATGCTGTTTTGTGGTTTTACATCATTTTCTACCTAGCTTCACATACCTAAGGAGGCTTATGTAAGGTAAAATTTTATTAATATACTTTTCTGAGAAGACTCCTACGGGATATAACCTTTATTCTGGCAACCGTTTTCTACCAAGCCATTATTCCTCTGGAATATTCAAAGAAGAAGAACCAAAATAATTTGTCACCTTCCAACCATAATTCCTAGCAGAATATTTAAGGAATTGTTTTATAAATGTGCGGGAGATTTGTTATTTATAAACGATAAAATGACATTTTTTAAAATATCTTGACAAAACAGCATACTTGTAATAAATGGTTCCTTGTTGTCATTCTGAACTGGGTGAAGGATAATTATGATATATCATATCATTCAAGGTGACAGGGGTTGGATGGTGTAAGAAAAAAGAAAGTTTTCGATGAGGCGCCGTGAGCTGAAGGTCTAATCATTGAAATGTTAACTTTCCCTCCCCCCTTAATAATTGATGTCTTGCAGACGGCAGATCGTAATTCTGCGAGTCTTTTCGCGAGCTCAAAGTCTCTTGAACCGCCCCATAAATGTGGAGGGAAAATCATCTCCCAAAAAATGTGAGGAGAAAATCGCCCTCCAATCAATGTGAGGGAAAATAAAGGATGAATAAGGAGTAATACATGAAACAAAGAATTATATTATTTATTTGTTTAAGCATTGTTTTGCTACTAAATGCAAATCAAATCGAAACAGAATCAAACAGGATAGCATTTCCGAGTGGTATCGAATTAGACGGAGCAGCCGCTATTCAGAGCCAGTTTGATGTAGAGGACTCTCCATATTATCCCAGACTCGATTTTTTCAATATGAAATCATCTGGTAGTCTGGTTTTGCTGGAGCGATTTAAAACATTTCAACAAACTACGGAGTTTACCTGTGGTCCAGCAACAATAGTGATGGTATTACATCATTTTGGGATTGATTATGAGTTTGGTGATAGACTTTTGTATGAATTACGAGCAAACCATGAAAGACCAGAATCTACATTAAAAGACTTGATCACGATGCTTGAATCTACAGGTGATTGGGAAATCATTTCAACTTTTGACCTTGAAGACCCTTCTTTTATTCCCCAAGAATTGCTCATCGAAAGTCTAAAGGCTGGAAAACCTATCATCATAGGAGACGATGATTGGGGTGGACATTGGCGTATCATCATCGGTTATGACGATATGGGCGATGATATTGAAGCAAATGATGTTTTGATAGTTGCAGATCCATATGATACCACAGATCATTTTCAGGATGGGTATACCGTAATCCCTTTTCAGCGACTATATTATAACTGGAGAAATAGTTTTGACCCAGATTTTACCCACAATCTGTTTTTGATAGCGAGTCCGTCCTCAGAGCAATGGCGCAATGCAATAGCGGCAACTTTGGAAAATTTTGCATACAATAAAGAAGATGCAAATTTTTTCGTTAGAAACCAAGAATTTTATGATGGAATTTTGGAAATGGTAGAGATAAAAGTCAATAAAAACCATTCAAAAATCATCTATACAAGCAATGTAGGCACAACAGAAGAAATAAAGAGAAGAAGATTTTTATCTTTGGAAGAGGATGGTATCTACGCCTTTATTGAAAATGTAAATTATGATAAAAATGACCCTGAAAGCAAAGAGTTTTTACGAACTAAAACAGATTTACCTCTCATACCCGGACAAACTGTTTGTACCTTTCTGCTTGGACCTGACAACACATTTAGCGGATTTGAAGATCGCATAGCGAATTATGAACCGATGTTTATGGATTTTTTGTTAGCAGTTAAAGATAATTATGATTGGGTATATCTTTCAGACGGAAAATATGTTGTAAAAGAAGACAGGCACGATGATATGTGGGAAGCCTATATTCAACGAGGTCGGAAATTGAGTAGTATGGAAATGAAAGAAATATATTTTATTTTAGAGAACGGGCTTGTTCGTGAGTGTGGATTTTGGGCTCTGGACAATGGTGTTGAAGTAAGGCATATATATAATTTTCAATTTGGTGATGTGGAGTTTATAATGGATAATTGATAATTTTTAGGCCTTTCACTGCGTTCAAGGTGACGGGGGCGTAGTGACACAGAGATTGCTTCGGGGGGATAGCAAGAAGGAACCTCGCAACGACGATTTTATTGGAATGGATAATGGAGAAAGGATAATGGAAAATGTGGAATGAAAAATATTTAAGGAGGCAATTATTTCAATCAGGATAAAAATTTTAGTTATATTACTGGTATTTTTTCTATTAAATTCTGCTGTTTTTGGGATATATTCTATCCTAACAACGAAGAATTATCGTCAGTTACGAATGAATGAAGTAACGATGCTTGTTGCCTTTGAGAGTGAAAGGATAGCGAGGGTTATCTCAGAAATGGAGCGTAATGCAGTAGATCTGGCTTTGGTTGGTCGTCAATATTATTTATATGGCGAGCATAACTCCGAACAAGGAATATCAATAAGTGTAGAAAATTTTACAGCGTTTACTGAATCAGTAGGTGGCGGTATTTGGTTTGAACCTTATGTATTTGGACCACTGGAAAGATATGTAGGATTTTATGCAGCCTACGACACGGTGCAGGAAACTGTGTTATATAAGCCTGAGTATGAGACAGCAGAATATGATTTTCATAGTCGAGTATGGTATCAAAAGATTAAAACAGGTTCATTAGCTGCCGTAGAAGATCCGCAAAACATCGATAGATTTGCCGCTATTTGGACAGCACCCTATTCTGGACTAAATGCACTAATGACGACCGTCGGTGTAGCAATCTGGGATGATGAGGGTAATTTTATAGGTATGTCTACAGTCGACTGGGTTTTACAGAGTAAAATAGATAGGCTATCTACAATACGACCTACAGAAAATAGCTTTGTAGTTCTTGCCTGCCCTGTGGAAAAGATCATCATCACTAATACACATCCAGATTTTCAAGGTATAGATTTCGAATTCTTTGACCTATATTCACAAATTGAGGAAGTGACAATTACTAATTTGTTTTTTAATGAAATAGATTACATCTCTTTTAGTAAATCATTTGATAATAACTGGATTCTTTCCATTCAAATACCATTAAAAGAAATATTTATGGAAGTAGAAACACGCAATAATCAATTTATAAAACTTTTTGCACTATCATTTTTATTTTTGATAATTATTACTTATTTATTAATCTCCAAATTTGTAAATAAACCAGTTAAAAGATTAACTAATGAGGTGATTGAACTTGGTAGCGGCAATCTTGATAAACAGATAGAAATCAACAGCAAAGATGAAATAGGAACATTAGCTCAGGCATTTAACAAAATGACGATAGAACTAAAAAATTCTATTGAGAAAATTGCCAAAGAAAGAGCAGAAAAAGAGCGAATAGGAACAGAGCTGAATATAGCGAACCAGATACAAAATAGCATGCTACCATGTATATTTCCTGCTTTTCCCGATAGAGATGAATTTGATATATATGGGTATATGCTGCCTGCTAAAGAGGTAGGTGGAGATTTTTATGATTTCTTCTTTGTAGACGAAAACACGCTGGCTCTTGTGATAGCAGATGTATCTGGAAAAGGCATTCCGGCAGCCTTGTTTATGGTGATAGCGAAAACTTTGCTAAAAAATAATGCTCAGCTCGGTAAAAATCCCAAGGAAGTGTTTGAAACAGTAAATAATCTTTTAGCAGAAAACAATGCAGCGGACATGTTTGTGACAGCATTTTTAGGTTATCTTGATTTAATTACAGGAAAATTGATATATGTAAATGCCGGTCATAATCCGCCACTTTATTGTCCTTTACATGAAAATTGCGAAGAGCAAGGGGCAAAGAAATTTCCGGGTAAAAACGGCTTTGTCTTGGCTGCAAGAGAAAATAAGGAATATCATCTAAATGAAATAACAATAAAACCGGGAGATAAGTTGTTTCTATACACCGATGGAATTACGGAAGCTCACAACCCTACATATGATTTATTTGGAGATGACCGTTTGATAGAAACAGTCAATCAATATATTAACTTGCCATTGAAAGAAATAGCAGAATCTGTGAAGGCAGAAATAGACAATTTTGCGATGGGGACTGAACAATCAGATGACATAACAATGTTGATATTTGAATTAAGAATTAAGAATTGAGAATATAAAAGAGGTAAAAAAATAAATGAAAAAGGTAAAAAATTTAAATATTGCGTGTAAATGGACAATATTATCGATATTTTATATCCTTCTTTTTACATCCTGTGCAAAAGTAGAAAGTTTTGAACCCCAAACCGATAGGGATCACACAGATTTTGTGGGTCAAAGGATAGGTGTTATTACTGGGTCGTTAATGGAAAATACTACTTTAGCAATAGGAGGTATTCCAGTATTTTACAACGATACGGCATCAGGTATAGAAGATGTTCGACAGGGCAGAACGAGTGGTTTCATGTGGGCATTAACAGCCTCTAAGGTAATGATAGAAAACATAAATCAAGCTGAAAGCTCTCATCAAATAGAAATTATCCCCTTACCTAAGGAAATATATCATATTGGAATCGGTGGTATTTCTATGAACCAAGATGTAATCGATAAATTTAATATATTTCTATCAGACTTAAAACAGCAAGGAGTCTTAGAAGATATTCAAGATAGATGGTTTTCAGGTATCCCCGATATAACAACACCCATGTCAGATATATTCTCACCGCTACCGCTTCCTCATGGTAGTGATATATTAAGGGTTGCAATCAATTCAGATGCGATGCCTTTTGTATTTTCTGCTGCAAACAACACTTATTCAGGCTATAGCATAGAACTTATGTTACGATTTGGTGAATATCTCGAAAAAACAATTGAATTTATTGATATGGATTTTTCCGCCTTGATACCCTATATAGTCAGTAGAAGAGCAGATATCGGTTTTCAAGCAATCGGCATAACAGAAGAGCGGAGGCAAAGTGTAATTTTTACGGATCCAGTTTGGGAAGACCAACATGGATTAATAGTTTTATCACGAAATAAAGAAATAAGCTATAAAGACTTTGCCGGTAAACGGATAGGAATAGGTATTGGTTTTGCAGCAGAAGAAATTATAAAAAACGATTTAAATGCAATCAGCGTTGTATACCATGATTTTACTATGAGTATAGAAGATGTATTGCGTGGAAAAATAGATGGTTCCATTTGGGATCTATCGGCTGCTAATGCTTTGCTCAAAACGCATAAAAATGCTGAAGATTTATTAAACATACCTTTACCAGCAGAAATTTCTTTGGTGCCTATGGGTGCTATTTCTATAAATCAAGACATCATAGAGCGTTTTAACCTATTTTTGAGAGAGATAAAAAACGATGGAACTTTTGATGAGATTCAGAGTAAATGGCTTGGACCCGATGCAAATTATGATGCACCGATGCCTGAAATAAATATCAATCCAGACGAAATTGTTGGCACTATAATCTTAGCTACTCATGGAGGGGCTGTGCCATTTGCCTTTTTTGGTGCAAATCGCGAATTGCGTGGATACGACATTGAGCTTGTTTTCAGGTTTGCTGAGCATGAAAGGTTAGAGGTCGAAATTCACGACATGGATTTTTCGGCTCTGGTTCCATATATAATTAGTGGTAGAGCAGATTTGGGTATTGGTAGCATTTCTTACACTGAAGAAAGGATGAAAAGTGTGATCTTTACAGAACCAATTTATGAAGATATGCTTAGCATTATTATTTTGAATCCTTCCAAAAAGATAAAAAGAGAAATAAAATTGGTAGCTTTTTATACATGGATAAAAACAGGTGTTGAAAGAAACCTGATCACCGATAACCGTTATAAAATGATAATAGACGGACTTAAAGTCACCATGCTCATAGCTTTGTGTGCACAGCTGCTTGGCACAATCTTTGGCGGTTTTATTTGTTATGTTTTAGAAAGGAAAAATAGGTTGATAAAAAAACTAGGAATCTTATATTGCGGGCTGATAAATGGCACACCAATGGTCGTCTTACTGATGATCACATATTATATCATTTTTGGAGGCACCACACTTTCCAATGTCTTTATAGCCATCATGGCTTTTACAATGATGACAGGCGCAACGGTTGCTCAAATCATGAAAGGAGCTATTGAAACGGTAGATCCTGTAGAAATAGAAGCTGCGAGAAGCATCGGTTATTCAGCATTTCGAGCTTTTATAAAAGTTACCCTACCACAGGCAGTTAAAAGAGCAATACCCTCGTATACCAAAGGATTTGTCGAGCTAGTTAAAGCAACAGCAATAGTCGGATTTATCGCTATTCAAGACCTTACCAGAGCAGGAGATATAATTCGTAGTAGGACTTATGACGCTTATTTCCCGCTCTTATTTATTGCATTAATTTATCTGATAGTAACGACAGTATGCGTAATAATCTTTAAATATCTGATTAAAAAAATGAATAAAGCAGGTTAGAAATGAATAATACAGAAGTTATCTTATCAATCAGAAATCTCAATAAAACATTTGGTAATGAAGTGATATTAGAAAATGTAAATTTAGAGATAAAACAAGGCGAAGTTATCTCAATCATAGGACCCTCTGGAACAGGGAAAAGCACATTTCTGAGGGCAATAAATTTTCTCTCACCCTTAACTCATGGAGAAATATATTTCAAGGGAGCAAAAATCACAAACCATAATGTTGACTTTATTCGTCAAAAAATGAACATGGTTTTCCAAAATTTTGGTCTGTTTTCACATTTAACAGTTATGCAAAATATCACTTCAGGGCAAATCGACCTTTTAAAACTGCCGAAAGCTGAAGCAAAAGAGAAAGCGATGTCCATATTGAAAACAGTAGGGCTTGCAGAAAGAGCAAATTTTTATCCGAATCAGCTATCTGGTGGACAAAAGCAAAGAGTAGCAATAGCCAGATGTATAGCAATGAACCCAGAGGTAATATTATTTGATGAACCGACAAGTGCGCTGGATCCAACAATGGTAAGCGAAGTAATAGCAGTTATGCGTAGCCTAGCAAAATCTGGTATAACAATGTTAGTAGTGACACATGAAATGGAATTTGCCAAAGAAGTATCAAACCGAGTGTTATATATGGATGAAAAAGGTATTTATGAAGCTGGAACTCCGGAAGTAATATTTAATAATCCCCAAAAAAGCAAAACGAAAACTTTTATTTATAATATTCGCTCCTATAATTATGAAACAGAAAGCAAAAACTTTGATTATCTCGAATTGCTTTCTGGAGTGGAAAATTTCTGTTTTAGAAACGCTATAAACAAAAAAATATCGAATAAATTACATCTACTCATAGAAGAACTTATCACAAATATAATAAGTCCCGAACGAGCAAAATGGCATCTGAATCTAACACATTCAGAAGTCTTAGAAAGCTTTGAAATTATCATAATTTATGCAGGTGAAAAAAACAATTTACTCGAAACATCAAAAGAAGAGTTACCTCTGATGTTAGTGAATAATATCGCAAAATCAATAAATTATGACTATGAAGATGGAAATAATATCCTAACACTAAAACTATAATACAAGGAGTCATACCAAATGAATATAGAACAAACAAAAAAAAATGATACTCTGACTTTTCACTTAGAGGGGAGGCTTGATCTATTGTCAGCCCCTAAACTTCAGGACATCTTAATCCCGACAATAGACGGGACTCAATCTATTGTCTTGGATTTAAAACAACTCACTTATATATCATCTGCTGGGCTGCGGGTCATTTTAATAGCACAGAAAACTGCAAGCTCACTCAATGTGGCACTAAATGTAAATAATGTATCAGATGAAGTAATGGAAATATTTGAAATGACAGGGTTTAGTGATTTTTTGGTATTTGGAGGGTAGGGAAGGGGAAATGGGAAATATCGTCTTTGCGAGGTCGTTTTCCGTCTTTTCGAGGTCGTTTTCCGTCTTTGCGAGGTTCCTTCTCCGAAACTCCCCCCGAAGCAATCTCCGTGCCACTACTCCATCCTCCATTACCTCAACAACACCATCCTTCTCACCATACTTTCTTCACTGGTCACCATACGATAAAGATAAACCCCACTTCCCAGCTCACGCCCCTCTTCATCTCGTCCATCCCAGATCACAGAGTGTGAACCTCTTTCTACAAACCCATCAAACACCCTCCGCACTTTATATTTCAAATAGATAGAGATAATATTTTTTGTTTTTGGGGTTTACGAGATTGCTTTGTGAGGACAGCAAGAAGGAACCTCGCAACGACGGGGAGGGGTATAGTGACACGGAGATTGCTTCGTTAGGACAGCAAGGAGAAACCTCGCAAAGACGGGTGAGGGGGGGGAGGGGAAATTACAAATTACAATTTACAAATTATAAATGTTTTGAGGACGCTGTTAGCAAATTACAAATTACAATTTACAAATTATAAATGTTTTGAGGACGCAGATTGCGCGGATTTTCACGGATTTTATAATTTATAATTTATCAATACTCTTTCAAATGTTCATCTGTGATTATCAGGGTTTCGCCTAATTGTTTTATGATAGCGATGCCATTTTCTTTGCATTTAGCTTCAAGATCTGGATAAAAAGCCATAGAAGCGAGACCTAAATAAACTTTATGATTTTTATAATCTGGAAAATTTACTCTAAAGGTTTTAGCTTTTCTGAGGACTTGTGGAATATCATTTTCGTTAGCTTTGTGTTTAACTTCAATGATGCCAATTGTTTCGCCATTTATTAATAATATATCGTATTCATCCTTAAAACCTTTTTTAATACCATTTACCCTTTTTTCAATTTCATCAAATTTTTCGCCGAAGAAATTTGTTTTGCCGTTCGCAAAGGAATTGTAAAAATATTCTTCAGCTATAATACCGATGTTGTGTGACTGGTTTCCCATCATTTGGTTTATTTTTTTGATTTCAGCGTCAAATTCGGCTTTTACTTTTTCGGCTTCGGCTTGTCTTCTAGCGAATTCTGCGTCAAATTCGGCTTTTTGTTTTGCTAATTCAGCGTCTAATTTCGCTTGTCTTTTAGATAGTTCTGCGTCTAGATCGGCTTTTCTTTTCGCTAGTTCTGCTTCTAAATCGGCTTTTCTTTGATCAGCTTCTATTTGTCTTTTAGCAAATTCAGCGTCTAAATCGGCTTTTCTTTGATCAGCTTCTATTTGTCTTCTAGCGAATTCTGCGTCTAATTTCGCTTCTCTTTCATCTGCTCGTTTGGACATTCTATCAAGCGTGTCCCAAACCGATTTCATTAAATCATCAATGCTTTTTGATTCTAACTCTTCGTTCATTTTTCACCTCAAAAATGCTTTATTGTTTATATATGTGCCAAGAAAAATAAATCGGTAAAAAAGTCAAATCAAATTACAAATTACAAATTACAATTTACAAATCAAAGATCGCACAGAGATTGAGATGGAGGAGCAGTAAAAAAAAAATAAAAAAAAGCTAAAGTTCTAAAAAAGTCCTCCGATATATCAGAAGTAATCGATGATGATTACGAAAATGAATTGTGTGTAGAGCTTAAAAATAAAAGGATTTACAATGAAGCTCATCTGGTCAAATTTCATGGAGGAAAAATGTCAGAACTAAAAAATAATGAATCAGTATTTGCAATGACTTCGGTCAATAGTTGGACTTTCGAGGAAAACATCATAATGTCCCAAAGTTTCAACAATGACAATACAATTGATTCACTTATTTTCAACGACTGTGAAACAGTCTCAACTGCAACATCTACCTCATCAAATTACCAACGCATCTTTCATAATGTTATCTTGAAAAAAAAAGCTAAAGTTTTTTGGAGACTTAACGACAAGTAAAAAAGATAACAGATTGCTCTTTAAACAGATACATAGATGTGAAGAATGATGTGATAATACAATAACGAGTTCGTGAGGATAGTGTATTGTGATTTTTGGTTTCTTTTTAATTTCTTTGTTTTTTTAACTTTTTTGTTTTTTTAACTTTTTTGTTTTTAACACAGAGGTTTTATGAGAAGGCACAGAGAGCACAGAGATTGAGGACACGGAGAAACGGAGAGTTTTTGCGGTTACAAGATACATAAATACACTAATCTCGAAAAAAAAGATTTTTGTTTGGGGGATGAAAACACTTCATCCCCCGGCAAAAAAATGGAAAATGGAAAATGGGAAATGGATAATGGATAATGGATAATGGATAATGGATAATGGATAATGGATAATGGATAATGGATAATGGATAATGGATAATGGATAGAAGTTACCTTTATAGATAACCTCGCATCCCCCCCCTTAAAATTAATGTCTTGCAGACAGCAGATAGTAATTCTGCGAGTCTTTTAGCAAGCTCAAAGTCTCTTGAACCGCCCCATAAATGTGGGAGAGACAATACCAAATCATAATTCCTAAAGGAGTAAAAAAGGAATTATGAAAACAAAAAAATAGGACAACAGGAAACTGCTCCTACAAAAAAATAACAGCAGGATGCTGTTACACAAAAAAACGGACAATAGGATGTTGTCCTAAAAAAAACAAATTTATTACAAGGAAGTAATAAAACGACATTTCACGGAGGAAATAAACATGTCACTCGTAATCAACAATAATATGATGGCGGCTAATACAGCGCGCAATTTATCAGCAACCTACGGAAGGTTAGCAAAATCAGTAGAAAGACTTTCTACAGGTCAAAGAATTAATTCAGCAGCAGACGATGCAGCTGGACTGGCAATCAGAGAAGGAATGAGAGCAGAAATAGCTGCTCTGAGACAAGGTGTTCGTAATGCTCAAGACGGCATTTCAATGATACAAACAGCTGAAGGCGCTTTAGCTGTTATAGACGAAAAACTTATTCGTATGAAAGAGCTTGCAGAACAAGCTTCTACAGGAACATACACAAACGAACAAAGAATGATTATTCATTCAGAATTTGCTGCAATGGCATCAGAAATTGATAGGATAGCTACGGCTACAGATTTTAACGGAATTAAACTTCTTGATGGCAATATAACACTATCAGGAAACAATGGACATTGGACAGAAACCAATACCTGGATAGCAGATGAAGGTATGTGGACAAACGCTTCTGGTTGGTATGAAGATAACGGACGAGAAGTAAATCAGGACGAAGTTGACGATGGTATGAGAGAAGGAACTATCATCGGTGGTATCAAAATCCACTTTGGCACCGGCAATGATAGAGCAGAAGACTATTATTTTGTCAGAATAGCAGACGCTAGAACAGAATCTCTTTTTAGAGAAGCTTATGAAACAAGAAAAGTTGATGATGTCACCCTTACTGGTGCTGATATCAACGCACTTGAAGACGGAACAAGACTTACCCTTTCAGAAGGTGTGGTAGTCGGAGAAGATGGAGTAACTTTAAACAGCCCACTCGGCGTTGGAAATGTTATCGGAGAAGGCACAGAGCTTTCAGAAGGTAGCACAATCACGCTCAATGAAGGTGATACTATTTCTATCGGTGGTGTATCTTATACTTATAGTTTAGATGCAGATGGAAATCCAGTATTTTTGAATGAAGCTGGAGAGGAAGTTGAAGAAGTCACAGAAACACGCACTCGCATGATCCTCAACCCAGATAATCCAGATGCAGAAGATGAAGATGATTATATAGAAGAAGAATATGATGTAACTCTGCTCTCTTTTGATGCAACAAACGGCACAATCACAGTTGGTGAAGAAGGTGCTACAATCACAGAAGAATTTCGTATCAGAGGCGAAGCTTCTATCAATCTTGAAGATGGCTCTGTCCTTGCACAAGGAACTATGCTCGTCCTCAATGAAGACATCACTTTCAACGATGATGCAGAATTTTTGGTAGAAGACCCAAGAGGTATAGCTTCTATAGACTTACAACTCAGAACTCAACATCAAGCTCAGCAAGCTCTGGAAAAACTTAATACAGCTATCCATAGAAAAGAAAACATCAGAGCAAATCTCGGAAGTTTACAAAATAGATTGGAAAACACTATCACCAATCTAAATATTCAAGCAGAAAATTTACAAGCATCAGAATCAAGAATTTCTGATGTTGATATAGCATGGGAAATGACAGAATTTGTCAGAAACCAAGTGATTACCCAAGCCGCAATAGCGATGCTCGGACAAGCAAACTCACTACCACAGATGGCGATGAGGTTGCTGGGATAAACAGGAATTAAGAATTAAGAATTAAGAATTAAGAATTAAGAATTAAGAATTTACCCCCCCCCCCATATTTGGTTATTTGGGGGGTAATCATAAAATGAATTTATAGGGTAAATACATACTCAATAAATATTTGTATTTTTTATAGTTT
>WRLO01000059.1 GCA_009777575.1 Candidatus Cloacimonadota bacterium | reverse complement strand
CATTGAAGCGACCTCGCAACGACGGGATTTTTAGGAATGGAAAATGGAAAATGGAGAATGGAAAATGAATGAACAGAAATTGCTTCGCAACGACGGGATGCGGGATAGTGATACGGAGATTGCTTCGGGGGGGAGATTCATTGAAGGAACCTCGCAACGACGGGATGAGGGATAGTGATACGGAGATTGCTTCGGGGGGAGGTTTCTAGCGGAAAATGAAATCTGGTCTGGGTGTCATTTTTTCAATAAAGCCTAAAATTCTATCGGAATAATAATGTGATATTATCTATTTTCAAAAATTTTGATTTAAAATACTCCTTGACGAAATGACCTTTCTATTTTTTTTGACTAAATAACAATATATTTTTGAGGAAAGGTGTATATGATTTACATTGGATACGACTTATTAAGCAATGCTGCATTAAAAAAGATGCAATTTTTTAAGAAAGATAAGCTCGCATATTTTATTTCATCGATGCTTGCAGGGATTTATGTAGGTCTTTGTATGATTACTATACTTATCATGGCTGGAATGTTACCTGATTTTGGGGGAATAAAGATAATTCAAGGAGCGAGCTTTGCAGCTGCTTTGAGCCTTATCGTTTTTGCAGGAGCTGAGCTTTTTACTGGCAATGTATTTGTGATGACAGCCGGGGTCATGAAAAATACTGTAAAACTTTTCGATGCTTGTAAACTTTGCCTATTTTGTTATTTAGGCAATTTCGCAGGTTCTGTTGTAATATCAGCATTATTTTGGGGAACTGGCTACCTAAAGGACGCAGTATTAATAGAAGCAGTAAAGATGATAAATGACAAAACAGCGCCTATCTTTTGGGAATTATTTATTCGTGGTATTTTATGTAATATGCTCATTTGTGTTGGAGTATGGTGCGTATATAGAATGCAAAGCGAAACTGGGAAGCTCATAATGCTTTTTTGGTCTTTTTACATTTTTGTTGTCAGCGGATTTGAACATTCTATTGCCAATATGACTCTTTTTAATCTCGGTTCGTTCGCTGGAGAATATAGTGGGATTTCTTTTTTATATATGTTAAAAAACATCGAAGCTACTTCTTCGGGAAATCTATTAGGTGGGGTGATTTTAGCTCTTGCATATTGGTTTTTGAGTAGGCATATCCCTTAATTGTTTTCCACCGCTTGCAAGGGAGCAGGGTAAACGGTTAAAATTGATTTTACTAAACATATTCTATTTTTATCTCTTATTAAAATATATATAGCTTCCAAAATATCCCTTTTGCTTCTGTAATATCATCAAAACCTAAAACTTTACAGTTTTTTAGGACAAGAATTATATATAAGATTGTTTTATTATTTTTAATAACAACATCAGTGTTGTAACATGCTTTATATGTAATCTTTATGACTCGTTATAAAAAGTTTACCCTAAAAAACCTGCCATTCAAACATCAATGAAAAATTCCTCCCCGCTGCAGGGTAACCCCATTCCTCTTGATAATCCAAATCAAAGAGGTTTGAAAGTGAAAATATTATAGAATAGTTTCTAAATAGATAACTTATGCTCGTATTATGTATAGTTTTAGAAGGCAATTCATGAAGTCTGCCATTATCGTCTGGACTAAACATTTTATCACTCCAATTCATAGTGTAAGACAATTTTAATTTTTCATAAAGATTTATATAAAAAGCATTAGTAAAAGTCCAATCGGGTATTTCATAAAAATTATAATCTTTATTCATGTTTAGATTTATATAATCGAGGTGGTGTTCGGTTTCCAAGGAAAATACCCCTGATATCGCTTGGGGCTGTTTTATGATATGAGCAAACCTTGTCCTGATTCCCAATTCCGCTCCTGCATTGACCAATCTTCTTTGATTTATATAGCGAGGAGTATTTACCCTGTCTATCATATCATCCAATATATTATAATATATATTAAAAGTGGGTATTAATAAAACATTTTCGATAGTAAAGCGAGTGCCTAAACCTATCTCTGATTTTAGAGCCTTCTCAGGCATCAATTCGAGATTTCCTCGCGAATTTGAATACAATTGACGGAGATACGGATACTGGAGATTTCGAGATATTGCTATATTCACTTTGTTTATAAAATCGTCATAATGAATTGAAAAAGCAGGTTCTATGTGCACTCCTGTATCCAATTTTTTTCTGTCTATATCCCAGGAATGCTCTTTATATGAACGAACAGATTGAGAAACTCCCATAGATATACTCGATTGCCACAAAGTATTGAATTTATGATTGAATAATAGGCTTGTATTATAAAGTTCAGTTGAATTTGATGTCCATTCTAGATAACCTTGGTTGTCCTTTCGATTGTAGGCTTCTTTTTCATAACTTATTAAATGATAAAGTTTATTTCTCGCAGACAAAATATATTCCAATCTATTTTCAACTCCAAAAGTCCAACTCTCAAGTATAGAATCTAATCCCTTATATTGTGCATCAAGGCTTGGATGATTGAATTCTTGATAGGTATTTTCATATGCATCATAATAAATTTTGGGTTGTAATACTAAAAAGGAAGTTGCTTGAAATGAACCAAGACCAGATAAGTGCCATCTTTTTAAATCTTTGAACTGTCTATATCGAGACTCATAAATATTGCTCGGTACATTCCGTTCGTTAGCAAAGCTATATCCAGCTGAAAATCCAAATGAATGTATATCAAATAATGTGAAATTCAACTTGGATTGGATATCAAAATTTTGATTGTTAGAAAATTCCCGAACTCCACCATTTTCGGATGGAGTAGGTGTAAAATCCTTTGATAAAACAAATCCATCTGTCCGAAAACCTGATATATTCAACCAATAATCCCATTTTTCAAAACTATGAGATGTTATTGCTTGCAAATTTTGAGTGTTATTCCTGCGAATCGATGCTCGAAGCCTCAACCATGAGTCATCATCTGGTCCTCGCGTTACGAAATTTACCACTCCTCCACTCGTATTTACTCCATATAATGGCGATATTGCACCTTTCACTATATGGATTTCTGAAATATCAAATATTGGCATCTCTGCAAGGTTTACATTGCCAAAATATCCAGCATTTATCGGTCGACCATCTACCATTATTCGTATACTCTCCCTTCGAAAACCTCTGATTCGGAGATTGCTCTCACCACGACCGCCTATGCTCATATTTACTCCGGATATATCTCGCATTATGTCTGCGAGATTCATTTCCCCTGCTCTCGAGCTTTCTTCGAGATTAACTTTACTGATCATGCCTGCCGACTCTGAGTTACTTGTGGCTACTACACGCATATCATCTAACTCATATCTACGATGGCGAGGCGTTGTGCCAAGTGTATCTGCAAAGGAAAAACTTGATTGATTATCAATATAAAGATCTGTTATTGGTTGCATTTGATCATGTAAGGGTTGAGTTATTACTGTAGTATTATTGATAGGTTCAGAAGCTGTTCCAACAATTATAGCAGTTTGAGTATCTATCGCTTTCAATCTTAATCTTCTATAGATATCATTTCTTTCTATCGCACCTATGACAACAATATTAGCCCCAGCAAATTTCCCTATCTCTACTGCGGTTGTATCATCTACTTCTCCAGCATATTGGAATGCTATCTCAAGCCTTAGTTGCTCTAAGTCTCTTCTTTCTGTTACTAAAAATCCCCTATTTACTAAAATATGTTGAAGTTCGTCTATTAAAAAATCATTTGTATAACTATTGGGATCAGACATTTGAATAATAGCTATAATTTTATCTTTAGTTATATTTATAAAAGCTTGGTTAACTGCATTTTTTAAGCTTTCTGATAAGTCATCGTAAGTACTTTGTGTTAATAATGATACAAAAGTATTCTTTGTATCATCAAATATCGATATTTGGTTTGTAAGAGATTGGATACTAACTATATATCCAATAGTAATACATAGTAATATAAAGATCTCAAATCTCAACTCCCACCTCCCAAATTTATGACCGCAATTTCACTTCTTGTTCCCAATCGAACTGGTGCAAATATAGTTCCAATCCCTTGTGAAACAAAGATATTTAAGTCCTTGTATTTATAAAGCCCTTTATTGTATGTAAAAAAAGCCTTTGAAAATAGTGTAAAGGGGAACAATTGGACTCCATGTGTATGCCCTGCCAGAAATAAATTTACTTTTTTTGCCTTTAAATGCTCACATCCATCAGGTCTGTGATGTAGTGCTATTGTCGCTTTATTCTCATCTATTTCAATTTTTTCAAGGACACTTTTTATAGTATCAGCACTCAATTTTGTATGCAGATCAATAGCATTTTCGTCTTTTAACATGTCATTTAACCCAATTATTTGTATTTCATTAAAAAAGGCTATTTCATTTTTAAGAAATTTTATACCCACTTTTTCCAATCGTTTAGCGATCTTTTCCAATCCTGCATACTCATCATGGTTGCCATAAACAAAAAAATGTGGTACTGAAAGATTTTGAAATGGTTCAAGTATATCTGTGTCCTCATCTATAAATGCTTTATTGTCATATAAATCACCTGTATTAAATATCACATCAGGATTGATTTCTTGTATCTTAGTTACAATCTGTTCTACTCTGTCTTTTCCCCAAAAACTACCTAAATGTATATCAGAGATATGAACTATTTTGATTGCTTTTTCCAAATTTTCTATCTGTATAGTTATTTCTTTTATTTTCAATTTTCGTGCATTTATCACACCATAAATCATACATAAAATAGTTATTACCAAAGAAGATAGCCACCTTGTTGTTGATGATAACCAAATAAATAAACCTATAAAATCGATTAGTAAAACTGATACAAAAAGATAAAGCATTATTATTAGCCAATATGCTGATATTTTATATATGCTCTTTAAAAATAAATTTGGTGGTTCAAACAAAATTTGTAATAAAACAAATAATACTATTGTCAATCCCCCAAAACATGACAACCAACCTCCAAAAGACATAAGCGGTAAAAACAAAGCAAATCTATTAGATACATAATATACCCCCCCACCCATCAAGCCAAACATGAACAAAATAATTCCGATTATTCTCATTAAATACGCTATACTAAATCGTTTCTGCTGCATATACCCTGACCATATCACCACTAGAATGTTCATCAAAACCAATAAATTCCCAATCAAATTGTTCGTAAAATCCAATGTGATCAGTATTGAGATAAACTTTATTAAAACCAAGAATTTTTGCTTCATATCTTGCAAATGACAACATGTTTTGAGCATTTCCTTGCCCTCGATGTTCAGGCTCAACATATAATGCACAAAACCATGGACTTAGGTCTTTTCTGACCATAAAATCGTTTTCTACAAGACCAAAACCTCCGATTATTGCTCTCTTTTGAAACGAGGGTGTAGGCGGGGATGTTGATAATTTCCTTTCTTTTATCATCAAATACCACCTCGGTAGCATATTTTCCTCTCTCAAACTATCTTGCATACTCTTGATATAAACCTGTTTTCCTATTTTCCACCTTGATGAAAAATAATCAGCTGCTTCTTCTATAAAACTTGGATTTTCACGAATATTAATTATATATATCATACTTATTCTGTTCCTTTCAATTCTATATTCTGAACTTTATAGTTCAAATTATTTACATGACTAGTTCCAATAATAATCCCACCCTTAGTTAAAAAATCAACAAAAAGCTCATTTATTTTCTTGGAAAGCTCATTATCCATACCAGCAAAAGGCTCATCAAGCACCCAAATATTTCTCTGTATAATACTTAACACACAAAAAGCAAGAGCCTTTTTTTTGCCAAAACTCAATTTCCAGATAGGCTTTTCAATCAAATCACCTAAATAGTATTCCTTTAATTTTTCTATTAATAAGTTCTCTTTTTCCATTGTTATTGAATATTCTAACCACATTTTCAAATCCTCAAAACTTGTAGGCCCTATCAAATTATGTTCTGGAAATTGCGAAATATAATGTATATGTTCAAAAACATTTATTTTTTTTATATCCTCACCGTTTATAGCGATATTTCCACTATCATAAGGTAAAAATTTTGCTATCATCTCACAAAGTGTAGTTTTGCCTGAACCTGAAGCTCCTGTTATAAGAACAAAATCTCCATTTCTTGCGACAATATCAGGGTAGGAGATTGTTTTACTTAAAAAATGTTTTTTTATTTTTGTGATTTCTATAATAAAATTATTAATATTAGATTCATTTTTTTCCCCTCCTGTATCTCCCCTGTATTGTTCTCCGCAAATTCTTGGTCTACTCTGCATTATGACACTCTGCTCTTTCACATCCATATTGTAGCATCTCCTATATTATCAAAAAAAGTCTCATGCTCAGCGATGATGAGTATCTTGCCTTTCTTTTTTAAAGATAATATCAAATCAACAAATTTCATCCTATAATCCTCGGAAAGACCAGCGCTCGGTTCATCAAGCAAAAAAATAAGAGGATTTTTTAAGATCATCGCTGAAAATAACAAAATCTTTTTTTGTCCAAAAGATAATTCGCTTGTTTCTATATCCTCTTGTTTCAAAACAGGAAACATTTCCAAGAGCATTTCATAGTCTGTATTAAAATCATCAATGTCTCTTTTCAAATTTTCTGCTCCAAAAAACAATTCTTCCTCTATAAAAGGAAAACATAGTTGCTTGTCTGGATCTTGCATTAGATAACCGAAATAGGACGGAGAATGCGTTTTTGAGTTTTCTAATGCTATTTCACCTTCCACAATTCCCGCAAAATGTTTTGGTATCACCGAACAAATACATTGCAACAAACATGTTTTTCCAGAACCATTTTTCCCTTTAATTATAGTTATACTACCACTTGAACAATTGAGATTAACATCTTTAAAGATAATGTTATTTTCAAATTTTAGACTAAGGTTGTTAATTAACAATTCACCATTACTCAAAAGTCACTCTCACCACATTTTTTAGCCATCTCTGAGAAAAATTATCCATTGGCATTATCAATCTCAAAGATAAATTCTCGTTTTCTCTTTCAAGGGTCATTAAAATCAACCAATCTCTGTCCGCTCGCGGTTGTATGACTACACTTGCTCCATCTAAGGATTCAAATCGCAAAATATTAAAATCTTGATTTTCAAATCCTGTCATCTCAATGATATCATTTATATAGTAAACTCTCAATAGATTTTCACCTTTGTCTCGTCGGTATCTTTCAAACCAATTCAATAAAGGATTTTCTATTCTTTGACCATCAAAATATACCCTCATTTCATCTTCCAATTTTACATTTTCATAAAGCAGACCTTCATATTGCATTAAATCGTTTATCGCTATCTCAGCTATCTCGCCATGAGCATTTCTAACCAGCAATATGTCAGAATCAATCTCTGTTCTAAAAGATAAAAGTAATGCTAATAAAAGCACAAAAACAACCACTAAGAGCCAAAACCGATATAGACTCATCTTTTCCTCTCTTAATTCTTAATTCCCACCATATCCTCAATCCTATTCACACCATGATTACCTTGAAATCCTTGATTATGTTGTCCATGATCAGAAAAAATAATTACCGCTCCCTCCCAAGAATCCATCAGTTTTTGAACATAAAAACAGACTTGCTCTATCCTCTGTATAGTATTTTCTGAGTATGGACCATATACATGCGACACATCATCAATACTTTTAAAATGAACCAATATAAAATCATAATCCATTTTTATATATTCCATTGCTGTCTCAAATACCTCGTCATCTATAAAACCATCATTGTTTCTATCTGTATTGAGGATAATAGGTATTTTAGTACTAAGATAAGATCTGTCATTTTGAATGATAACAGCTCTAAGGAGATCAGCAACATTTTTTTCTATTTCATGAAACCATGTTTCTATCAAAGCCATAACTGTCCTTGTTTTCGGTGGATATTTCACCCTCATTGGTTTTAAATCCAGATTTTCAAAAAAAACAGAACGATTTCGAGCTTTTGCATTTTCGACCATGTTCCAGCCTAGTCCATCTATTAAAATCAAAAGAGTGGGTAAATTTGAACGATTTAGAGTATATAATTTTGTGTATATGTCAAAGATAGATTCGTTTGGATAATTTTCCCATAATATTGTTACAATTTCTGAATCATTTGTAGAAAAATCAACTTTATCTTTAATGGATTTTATCTTCCAATGTGTTTTTTCAAAAATCAATATATCGCTAAGCTCCGTTGGAGTAAAAAAACTCTCATTCCCATTTTTAAACACTGTTAACAAAGTGTCAGCATTACAAATAAAGTAATAATAGGGGCTAACATACTCATATTTCCAGATACTATGTCCATTCATTGACGAAGTACCTATTACCTCAAATTCTTTTTTTATTCCTTGATAAGCAGATAAATGCTCTTGTTTATCAACACCATTAAACAAAGCAAGTCGATAATCTTGAAAATCTGATTCTACTGCTATATAATGTAAATCTTTTAAGTTCGTTGTGCGGGGCAAGGTTTCAGATTTAATATCCCATTGACCTTTTTTGTAAACTATATTTAGTTCTGATAGACTTGCTATTCTCATTTCTACAGCTATGGAGTCCTTAGTGACTAAAAAAATATTGCTGATATTGTGAATAGTAACAAGCTCTTGCAAATCATCAAGTGAAGTGATGCTTGTCCCAATGGGAATGTCACCAAATATTGGCAGTGTAGGCTCTTTTCTACAGCCTACAAACACGCAAAAAAAGATTATTATCGAAGTAAATAATCTATTTCTGACCAATTTATTCTCTCCCAATCTGTTACTGGTTGATACCCATTTGCTGTGCTTTCTAACCAATCAAATTGCGAAATGAGTCTCAGAAATTCTCTATATTTACTATTTTCGATTTTATCGACACCATCGTGGAAGAAAATAATGTTTCCATCTGTTTGAATGAGCATAATATCTTTCAACCACATACCAGTCGGCATATCTGGACACTTAATAGATAATACCCCATTATCTATCACTAAAAAAGCATTTTTCAAATACTCTGGGTAAGGCAAAAGTTGTTCAATCCCATCTTTTGAAACGAGTCTAACATGTCCAAAATAAGGGCTATCTTTGGTAAAAAACAGATCATCAAAGCGATAGCCTTGCACCTCAACAAAAGGCTCAAGATTTGTATAGAGTCTCATTTGAGACAGTAGAGTTTGATGAGTCCAGATGCGGACAGGTTCTTCAAAAACTACCTCACTACGCTCATATATATCAGTTATATTTGCTATCCAATACATTTCCGGCATGTTCTGAGATACAAGTCTCCAACGCCCCTCTTGTAAGGGTATTGAATTTCTCTCAAAAGCAATGATGGGAGTATACAATGCAAGGTCTTGAATATTTAGTCTGACAAGGTAACCATCTGTTGATAATAATTCATAATCCCAGTTTCTGAGGTGTGTCCATCTCCGTATTACATCAAGAAATCGCACTCCTTTCCAAGTTTCTGTTCTTTCTACACCATTTCTTTCTCTTACAGTTATGAACTCAATAATCTCAAATCCGTTCGTTTCGATGTTTTCAAGATCAAGTTTTGCGAAGATCTCTACCTCTGTGTCATTCTCCGAATGCCTTTCAATAAACGGGTGGAAATTTATCCCGAAAAGACTTACAGTAATTAAAATCAGCATTGCGAGCAATGAATAATGTTTCATTTTTTTTCTCCTAATCGTATTATTTTTTTCTTAATTTGAATCCACATTCTTAATTCTGAATTCAAAAAATCTCATATTTCATCATTTTTTTTAACACAATCAAAGCAAAATACCCACCCAACATACCTGACAACATAGAACAGACAACACTAATCATCAAAGGTAAAAAAGGAAGCTGCATCACCACAATAGCGACAACTAAAGAACCTGTCATGTTTGCTACTATGCAGTATAGGCAAAGGATGAATAAAATGGAGAGTGGTAACTGATTAATGGACAATGATTTCTCTCTGGACAATACAGGAGGGAAAGGGGAGGGAAATTTACAGATTAAAGCAAAAATCTCCATCATCAACCCTGGCAAAGTATAAGAAACTATAGAAAACACTCCATGACTACCAAAAAAGCCAAGCAACATCACTGTAATTCCTTGTGCCAAACCAAAAATCAAAGCAGTCCCTGGCTTATTAATTATTACCCTTGCCAGAACCATCCACATCATCAGAAATCCACCAGAAAGCGACCCGCCCGGTATTCTCAGAGAACTTGATACAATATGTATCATAGGATTTATGATAGGTTTGATAGCCAGTCCGATGGCACTCAGAGCGGCTATCAATATCAAATCATGGAGAGTGAAGCTTTTGAAGTAATTAGGCATAAGGCATTAGGCATTAGGCATAAGGCATTAGGCATAAGGCATTAGGCATAAGGCATTAGGCATAAGGCATTAGGCATTAGGCATAAGGCATTAGGCATTAGGCATTTAGGCATTAGGCATTAGGCATTTAGGCATTTAGGCATTAGGCATAAGGCATTAGGCATAAGGCATTAGGCATTAGGCATTAGGCATTAGGAACAGATAATTTATTGATAAGAGAATTTAACATTTTCCCTATTTCATCTAAGTAAATGAACGCTGTTTTTGTTTCTTCTTCAGATAAATAGTCAATACATAAACAAAATATCAGTTGTGATTCCAACTCATCTTTTGAACCTCTTGATATTTTCAAAAATTTTACATATTCTTTTGTAAATTCTCTACCATATCCTTCAGCGATATTTGAAAATATAGAAACAGCTGCTCTTCTCATTTGAGAGGAAAGGTTATATTGTTCCGTTTTGGGTAAAATTTTAACTAACATATAAATTTCTTTAGCTAAAAGCATTGATTTTTTCCATACTAATAAATCTTTATAACTATTTATACTCAATATCTCTCCTCTTGCCTCTTGCCTCTTGCCTACTGCCTATTTCTCACTTCAACTCTGACTAAATCTCTCAACCTCATCTGCCCTGTAAATTCCTCAGTAAATGGGAAAAAAATCCTATCTATGTCTCTAGAATAGTAGGCAGTTTGTAATTGAGGCCAGGTGAAAGTAAAAGAACGATCATCCACCGATATAGCTTCATACTCAAACTGTTCTGGTGTTTTTGTGATATATCCTGTTATTAGATCTTGAAGTTTAAAGGATTTATCCATAGAATTTTCGTTTTGAGGATTTTCGATTTCTTGATGGTCAAGAATATTCAAATGAAACATCACTTCTTCGCCGTCTAGTTTAACCACTTTGATAGTTCGATAAAGCTGAAGTTCATGAGTATTTTGGACATTGTAAGAATACACAGACTCTTGACTCATCTCGTGAAAATATGATCTAAAATGATTTCTATCTTGGATGTCATCATTCAGGACTAAATAGCCTGTTTTATATTCATCCCAATACAAATCTTTTGCCTGTCTATCTTTCCAAGGATTCCAACCATCTGAAGCGACAATACGATAAGTATACATTTGTGCATCACTTTCGAAATTAATCTGATTTTCTATTTGTGGTAAGAAAAAGAAATCCAGAGGCACTGCTTTTACATCATTTTGTGTGTTTGTAGCACTAAAATTAACTTCAGGCAATACTACAATCAAATTTTCAGCAAATTGATGATCTCTTGGTGGAAACAGAATACTGTCATCAGGAGTGTTAGACAAAGTCGGTGGTCTGTCATCTTCTTGAATAAAAGGATTGTCATCCTTTTCACTACAAGCTACGAGCATCAAAGCGGTAGCCACAACTAAAAACAAGACAAATCTTGTAATTTTTCTCATCGGAAATGTCCGATTTTCTCTGAGAATAAGTTTTCTCATTACTTCCTCCAATATTTACATAAATATTGAAGTTGAATTAGTTTTTCACCTTTCCAACTTCGGGAGGCATACCAGTTTCCCGATATACCCTATCGGTGCAAGTTCGTGCTATTTTAGTTTAGAACCTTGCACTCGGTGTTCATCATTTATATATTTCCTATTAGGATAATATATCCATTATTAATCACCCAGTTTGGGCATCAATTCGATACGAATCACATTTCTCAATCTCAAAGTTCCTGTCATATTTGCTGGTTGTGACGGGAAAAACACTCTATCTCTGCCAGGTTCTCTTGAATAGTGTGCACCTTGAATATCACTCCATTCAAAAACAGCGAAACCACTGCTCCCACCCTCGACATAATCAGCTGAGGTCACAAAATATTGATAATTTTGTGGAGTAGTAGTAATATAATTTGTGATTAAATCTTGCATTTTAAATGAATTATCCAAAGTGCCACCATTTTGAGGATTATTCATCTGTGAATGAGTAAGAATATTCACTTGAAATAAAACTTCTCTTCCATCAGGTCTCACTACAGTGATAGACCTGTAAAGTTCTATCTTCTCTGCCAAAGGAACATTGTAGTAATAATTTCCTGATTCACTAAAATCAGAAAAATATGTCCTTTGAAATGCAGTCAGATAATATCCTTTTGAAAAACTGTTCCAGTATAAGTCTGGTCCACCTTTTCTTGAGGATTCTCTATCTGGACCAGGAAATGGAACGACTTCATAAGTGTGCATTTTCGCTGTTTCTTCAGTTATTTCATCTCTGACAATAAGATTCAGTTGGACAGCAGTTGCGGGTGTAATTGTGACGTTGTCAAGTTTAACATCAGGCAATGTTACTATCCAATCCGGATTGTATTGTGATTGAAAAACAATCGTTGCATCAGATTTAGTTGACAAAATGGGTGGTTGCGGTGTGATTTCCTCATTATTGTCATCATCGTTACTAGAACAAGCTACAAATCCTAAAAATGCCACTACAAGAAAAAACAAGACGAATCTTGCGTAATATTTGAGAAAAGATTTTCTCATAAATTCCTCCAAAAATACTTTTTTTTCTATGAAAATATAGTCATAGAATAATTCAAGACAAAAAATTTAAATAACCCTTTTTTGTCAATGAATAAATTTTTAGTCATAATAATTAAATCTCTTTATCTACATCATCAAAAACTCTTTGGGCAATGATTGCTACTTCATTTTTAAGTTTTAGAGCCTTATTGAAAATGTCATTTTTGAAATCTTCGTTTATTAAACCGGGTAAATTTATTTTCACATTTAGATAGGCTGATTTAGCTGCTGTGTCAGCTGTCAAAGCGCCTACGCCTGCGTCAGAAAGGCAATTTTTATTTCCACATTTTGCGATTTTTTCACTTAAACAAACAGCTCTTAGCGAAAGCTCTATTGTTTTAAAAGGTATCAGGATAGCTTTTTGTGTTGCCAGTTCCATTTGAGCTGTTCTAAAGACTATTTCTTCATCAGTTTTCTTAGGTAACCTACTGGCATCCATCATATCGTAAAAAGCTTGAGTGTCTTCATCTATTGCATGCAAACAATCATTTTTAATTTTTTGAGCTTCTTCTGCAATAGTTTTTGCTTCTTCCCAACCGTTCTCATAACCTTTTTTATTGATGGTCAGGTTTGCTACCATTGCTGATAAAGAGGCGGACATAGCAGCACAGAGAGCGGCAACGCTACCACCACCGGGTGCAGGTGAATCAGTAGAAAGTTCGTCACAAAATCCTTCTAAAGACATATCAGCAAGTCTGTTTGTTGATTGAATTGCATATTCAATAATTTTTTTATTCACATCAAATTCTGATAATTCTGTCAAACCCATCGATTGAATCGCTGTCTCAATCAATCTTCTATCTGGTAAACCAGCAGACTCCCCTAATTTGTTTAAATAGTATTTTCCAGCTTGAACAATAGCTTCTTTAGGCATCAGACCAACAAGTTCACTACCGGTTACTACTAGACCTCTTTCAGAAGCCAATTCCCTCACTTTTTCGAGAACTACATGTGCAGGTGTGATATTATAATTAGTTAGATTCATACTTATTTGAGCACGATTGTATTCATCTATATACCAACCAACCGCTTTACAATGGTTAAAGAGACCTGGTTCGTAGACTTTATTTCCATTTTGATCTTTTATTGCTTTACCATTTTCATCTTTTTTGAGAATACCTTTTTCTCTAATGATATTGGCTATTGCTGTGGCTTTTTTCGTGTCTCTTGTGTTGAGGTTTATATTGTAAGCTATTAAAAATTCTCTAGCTCCAATCACTGTTGCACCAGACCTTGCATTGAATTCTTGAGGTCCAAAATCTGGTTTCCATTCGGACTTTTTCATTTTTTCCGGCAGAGCTTCGTACTCACCAGCTCTGATTTCTGCAAGATTCTGTCTCTCTGGTTTTGTTGCAGAATATTCATAAAGGTATACTGGTATTTTTAGTTCTTCTCCTACTCTTTGTCCAAGTTTTTTGGATAATTTAACACATTCATCCATTGTTATCTCAGAAACAGGAATAAAAGGACAAACATCGGTAGCGCCCATGCGAGCATGAGCACCTTTGTGCTTTGACATGTCTATCAATTCTGATGCTTTTTTGATAGCTTGAAAAGCTGCTTCTACAACAGATTCAGGTTCACCGACCATTGTAAAGACCGTTCTATTGGTATCAGCACCTGGGTCGACATCTAAAAGTGTAACATTTTTTACTGCTCGAATCTCTTGAGCGATTGCATCCAGTATGACTTTATCTCTGCCCTCACTAAAATTTGGGACACATTCAACAAGTTTCATGATAACTCCTTATAATTCTCTCAATTTTTTTATCTCAATCTAGGTCACTTGTTTCGAACCTAATTGTTCCATCTTGCCTAAAGTGATAATTATATTTTGTAGCTCTTATACCCCCAGTTTGGGTCTGCCTTAGTTGAATATCATAAGTTTTATTCCTATCAAAAGGCGGGTCGATATGACTTATTAGAACAATTTCGTTTCTTAAAAAAGTACCATATCTATTAAAAGACCATGTCTGAGAATTATTCTCTCGAATATAAACATAGAAAAAATCTACAGGTGTTTCGTTTAAGATGTAGATATCTATGATTTCATCAACCTCAAAATCCACAATTCCATTCTCGGAAAGGAAAATGTCGTAAACAGAGATTGTTTTGTTATCTGATACCCTAAATAAATGAATATCATATTTTGTTGTGGTGTTTAAGGAAGGGAAAAGTTCTATCGTGTGGCTTCCCTTAGAAAATGTTCCTGATTGGTTTATAATCCAGTTGGATACACCTTTTTCATTTACACGAAAATGAGTAAAAATATCTGAGGAAGGATTGTTTATTTGAATCTTTGTAACAGCATCCTCATCCACAGTAACAATACAGCTACATAATGAACATATCATTATAATTAATGATAAAATAAAAATCATTGTTTTAGTCATGTCTATCTCCTTTTTGACTCTTTGAGGTAATAAAAATAATCATCTCAAAAAAGTCAAGAGAAATAATTTTTAACTAATGAACATTGAACATTTATGACCGTAATAAAAGCAGGGTTCACGCATGAAATATATACGAATTATAGTTTGAAATATTTCTGATAGTTTATAAAAATATATACATGCCTCAAAAGTGTGACAGTGGGTGGAGAGACAAGTCGAGAAGCTCGATTGTGTGATTTTGAATGGGTGTTGAATATAAGAGAACATTGCGAAAAAGCAGGAGTTGGTTTTTGGTTTTGGCAATTAATATAAAATGATATTAAAATTAAAAAATCCCAAAAGCTTTTCTTTTTATTTGCTTTTTCCAATATTTCTGTTTTAATTGTTTTTGTTAATAATATTTTATCGCTATTGCTTAAAAGATAAATATCATATCCATATTTCACGGCTTTCGATAGTATATAGGATTGTAATTCGCTTAGATTAAAGGCATTAATCATTTTAAACCCCAATGTTTTTTCAAGTATGACTCAATATCTGTAAAAACTAATCTTTCATTGATGATTCGATGTAACAATTCAGCACTTATTTCCTTGTTTTGAGCTTTGATATTTTTAATAGGTATCTTTCCAAATCAACCAAAGCTAAAACACAGTATTGTCCCATGTAATCTCCGCCATTGACTGTATTTTGGGTGATTACTTCTGAAGCTCTTTCAATTATTTTTAGTGACATTTTAATGCTCCTTATTCTTAATATATTATTTACTAAAATTATATAGTATTATCTGTTTTGTTTTTATGATCTAAATAGAATTTAGTAAAATTCTCAACACTATAATCTGTTTTTCCATTAACAATGGAAATGTTTAACCAAAAACAAGTAGGAATTTCCCCTAGTTCTAAATTCTTCTGAATGCAAGGATCGCATCCTTTATCGTGATTGTTAGGATGTTTTTCACATTCAAATTGTTTGCAACTGCAAAAATGTCTCTCCATATTTTTCTCCATAATTTATATTCATTACTCTTTTATAATTACTGCCTACCGAATTAAACATTTTACTATTCAAAAGGCAGTTTTAGTTGTTTTATTGTTGAAAAAATATCATAAGCACGTCTGATCATTTCGTTTGCTGTCGGCATATCATAGTTTATGCCTTCTTTTTCACATGCCTCTACATAAGTTTTCCATAATTTTTTACTATAAGGAGAATAACAACGGTAATAATTTTTAAATCTTTCGTTATATTTCTCAGAGATACCGGGATAATGTTTTTCTGCCTCTTGATAGAAATAGTCACGCTGTATATCTGCCATAGTGACAAGAGTGGATATATATACATATTTTGCCCCATGAGCCTTTGCTTTTTTCACAAGCTCTTGTATGTTTTCAGTGGTGTCTGTTATATACGGAATTACAGGGTCTATTAATACACCTGTTATTATTCCTTTTTTGGATAAATGCTCTATGGCTTCAAATCGCTCTGTTGTAGTTGATACAAACGGTTCTATTTTCCGACACATTTCATCATCAGAACAGGTAATGGAAAAGTTTACACTTGCAGGAGAATGCTCCTTAATATCTAATAAAATATCTGTATCTCTTTTTACCAAATCACTTTTCGTAATAATGCAAATTCCAAAACTAAACGCATTAATTAGCTCCATTGCGTTTCTCGTTAGTTTATATTCCTTTTCTTCAGAGTTATACGGATCTGATACGCCGCCTGTTAATATAACTCCTGTTTTCTTTTTTTTGAGGAGATCGTCACGGACTATTCGTAATGCATCCTGTTTTGCCCTTATGTTATCAAAATCATCAGTTTTTTCATAATAATTGCTTCTGGCATAACAATATATACAGCCATGATTACAACCACGGTATATATTCATAACATATTCTGATTTCAAATAGTTATCATTTGGGCCGCCATTAGTTACAATTGTCTTAGCATCTATAAATTCCATAATCTATGTCCACATCTAAAAATTGACTTCGGGGAGTTTTCACGCTTGCACAGCTGATTAGCAATATCGCCATGCAAATAATTACCAACGTGGTAGATAATTTCATAATTATCCTCCTAAATTTATTTATTATTGCGCACCATCCCGAAGAGATCGCTATGTAGCAGGCAATATCCCACTGAACATTATAGTATTTACGGACATTCTTTGATTCTTTTTCAATAGTTTTAGAATATTCTTTTTTAATAGAAACCTATCCAATCTTCACACCCTTACCTTGCATTTTATTATCCACAAACTCCACCTCATAAACATCACCATTTGGGTAATACAGTTTGCCTTTTCCATTCATTTCCGTATTCTTAAAATTCCCTTCATAACGTCTGCCGTCTGCAAAATGATAAACGCCGTGTCCCTTTCCTTCACTTCTCACAAAATCACATTCCAGCCAGTCGCCAGCTTCGGTGTTTACACCTTTTTTATTAAAGGTCATCTTTCCTTTTCCATGATAAACTCCGTTTTCATAAAATCCTTCGTAACGAAACCCTGCGGTCTGGTTTTCATAAACTCCGTATCCATGTAGGTTGTCTTCTTTCCATTCTCCTTCATAAAGGCAGTCTCCATGCTGAGCTCTTGACATATGTGGAACTGTCCACTTACCCTGCCCGTGTTTTTTATCGTTTAAAAAGTCACCTTCATACACATCGCCGCCACGTCCAGTAAACCTACCTTTGCCAGTCTGCTCATTGTCTTTGAAATCGCCCTCGTAAACGTCACCTTTTGCATAAGTATATTTACCTTTACCATGCATATTGCCGTTTTTCCAGTCACCTTCATAGCGAGCACCACTTGCATAATAAAATATACCACGACCATTGCGTTCACCACCAGAAAACTCACCCTCATAACGATTGCCGTTTTTTGAGTGGTACGTTCCCGTGCCATGTGGCTTGCGGTTTAAGACAGCTCCTACATAGCGGTCGCCGTTCGGATAGTTAAGCGTAGTGCCCCCAGCATGTGCTGATTTTTGTCTTGAATGTAAGTCTCTTGCTTGGGTTTTCACTGCTTCTGCTTGTTTATTCAGAGAAGCAAGCGTTTGTTGTGTTCCTGCACTATGCTGAAATATCTGCGATTGCACTTGTCCTATCTCCTGAGACAGCTGTATGACCCTGGCATATTCACCCTTTGCCGAAGCCTCTTGCATCTCTTTTTGAATGTCTATCATCCTTTGTTTAAGCTCATTAAGCATTTAAATCTCCTTATACATTGTATTTTTATGTTGACAGGGAAATTACTTATTTTATTTATTTTCAATCCCTTATGTTGATTTGATCTATATATAGCATTTCCACTTGACATGTATCGTGTGTCGTATATGATATATGCCATATCTCATCCTCCAGATTTAGTATATTTTTAATTTAGGGAACAATTATTTAAAATAGGGTTTAGAAGTCAAGTATTTTTTTGGGGTATCATAAAAAAAATAGGTCAATATTTAATTAAAATTCGCTCAAAATCTTTTGGATAAAGAAAATAGACAATACAAATAAATGTGAATTAAATAAAAAAAATGAAATCCGTTTTTTATAAAACTTATCCCATTCAGTTATTCTTTTCATTCAAGAAAAAGTATAAATTAATATGTTATTATATCGATTTTATTTGAGTTTGTCAATAACTTCAGCGGAACGCTTCCGCATATTCTGGACAGTATTTTGAGTTTTTTATTTATAAAAGGTCATCAAACTCCTCTTTTATTAAAAATAGGTGGTACAAGTTCTATTTAAAAAATTAGGGTTAGTTTTTTATGTATATTGATATTCAAAGCTGTAACATTTTTCTTTAAGTCTTG
Source organism: Candidatus Cloacimonadota bacterium (assembly GCA_009777575.1). Lineage (GTDB taxonomy): Bacteria > Cloacimonadota > Cloacimonadia > Cloacimonadales > WRIO01 > WRLO01. The sequence continues at coordinate 4,463 of WRLO01000059.1, read as the reverse complement.
CATGACACTGACCTACTGAATCAAAAGTGGAGATTATCTACCCCCTATTCCCTATGTTAACAACTTAAGCTGCTTAAAATCCGTAGCGGCAATCTCCGATTGCCATAAACCCGCATAAAAAGCCAATCGGAGATTGGCACTACAGAGCAGATTTTTCTTAAGTTGTTAACATTGCCCCTATTCCCTATTCCCTCTAAAGTTAATTCTTAATTCACTACTACCCAGTATCCATTTTTTCTTGCACCCTCGCGTTTAATGAGACCTGCACTCTTTAAAAATTTTATATTTTTTTCAACAATATTTACAGAGACTCCAATTTCTGATGCAATATCCACCATGGTGATTGTGTTTTTCTTCAACATTGATTCCATGATTTTTTTATGAGTTGTGTTTAATATTATGGATATTCTGCCATTTATTCCGCTATTTATTCCGCCATTTATTCCGTCGTTTATTCCGCCATTTATTCCGTCGTTGTTATTTCGCTTTGCCTCTCGGTCGATGTTAAGGATACTATTGTTTAATTGATTTTCGACATTAAACCCTATCATGAAACTATTTCCTTTGACTTGAAAAAAAGGTCCCTGCATCCCCCATTCATTACAAGATTTTGTTATTTTTTCTATACCCCGTCCCCATGATTCAATTTGTCCAGAACGGAAAAATGAGTTAGCAATAAAAGGGTTATGTGGTTGTCATGAGTTTGCTGGACTCTGACAGACCTACTATGACTCCAGCATTATTTCGTCCAATCTCTAAACAGCCACCAGAAGCATTAGCAAAACCACAGATAGTTTTTAAATACTCATCGTGCCAAGACTCTTTAAATTCAATATTTTGACTTTCTTTTATTATCTCATTCATGTTTGCCATTTTTTTTTAGTTTTTTATGTCAAGCCTTATGTGTAATTTAAAAATATACTGCGTCAATCCATTAAACCATCTTTTCACCAACCATTAATAAAAATAGCGACTGGGTGATATGTTGCGACAGAATATATTATGTCGAAATATAATTAAACTGTGGTTTTGTAGGTGTAATCCCGATAAAACCATTATCCATTATCCATTATCCATTATCCATTCCCCATTCCCCATTCCCCATTCCCCATTCTCCATTTTCCATTACCCATTCCCCATTCTCCATTTTCCATTCTACATTTTCCGTTCTCTCTGTCTTCTCTGTGTTAAAAAAATACCCATGACACTGACCTCTCTTCTCTTTGGTGGTAACCACTTGTATCTTGTAACTAATCCCCCATTTACAATATCGGCTTATTCAAATCCTTTACCCTATTTCCATAAGTATCATACAAATACCCATTAGTTACCGTAAATTTCCAATTACCATAAGTATCATAAATCTTATCACCTCTTATCTCGTATTTCCTATTTCCATAAGTATCTACGATATAATCTCCTACTTTTCGGTAAATTACATTACCATAAGCATCTCTAATATCTGAGGACATATTTTTGTCTCCTTACTCAAAACTCTTATCTCCGAATTTTGGACTCCGAACTCCATATTCCGATTTTCTTACTCATAATTCTGAACTCTTTATTTCGAATTGTTAATTCGGAATTATAGTTTTATTCTGTCGAACTTTCTTAACTCCGAGTTCCGAACTCCGATATATTAACTCTATTACCTTTAATATTTTAACATTCTCACTACTTTTTTAATTTAATACTCTATATTATTTAAATCATTAATCAAATCCCAAACCATTTTTGTTCATATTTTTTTGCGAAAATAATTGTAAGTAAAAGACTAGGTAATAGAAATAAAACTATCATTAAAGCAGGTATTACTACAAATATACCTACAAATGGCACTGCAATAGCACTAAGAATAACCACTAAGACAGTAAAACATCCTAATTGATTAACACAACTAATCCATATACCACCTACTGCTCCAAGTCCAACAAATAACAAAAATAATATTGAGGGATCAAAACCATGAACATCCCAATTCCATGTATTGATGATAAATAACACCCCATAAAATAAACCTATTCCAAGCACAATATAGTTGATGACTTTTATATTTATTTTACTAAAAAGCCCTATGATTACGATAAAAAATGCTGCTATAGAAAACGGGATATTAATCAAAAATACCGCAGATAATGTATCGGTATATAAATATTCTTCATATCTATTTAAATCTGATGGGAATGTTGTTACAAGTAAAATAATTATTGTAAATATCATATAAAAAATACCTAATATTTTACTAGCAAAACTATTTTTATCACAAATAATAGAAGAAAATATTGAACATAACAACAATGGTAAAAAAGTAAAAAACAATGTAGGAATATATTTCGTAAATGAATCATATGTTGTTTCAGGAGTATTATTAATAATTGTTTGTTCTGAGGTAAAGAAATAGATAGCGTAACCGATAAGACCAATTATTATTAACACTCCAAATGTAGCTCTAAATTTCTGATGCATTTGAAAAACAAATCCAAAATTTGCTTTGGATAGTAAATAAATACTAAAAAAAGCTATGAGAATGTTATATATAAAGCCAAATTCATTAAACTTGGTCAGTTCATAAATACTTTTTTGTATTAAAGGAGATGAAATATATAAAAAAACACCAACAAAAATAATACAAGCAAGCCAATGAAAAACTGTAATAAGTTTACTAAGATTATTATCATCAGGTTTTGCATAAGAATTTGCAAGCGATGAAAAATATTTAATTTCTGTTTCAAAATTTCTTTCAGGATTTATCTCTGAGTTATTGTTTTGAAAAACTCTTTTTTTGAGTAAGGAGGCGATATTGCTAATGTTATTTAATTGACTTTGTAAATATGTTTCAATATTCTTTACTTGTGCCACTAGATTGTCAATTTTTGCTATTCTTTTTATCTGAGGGATTTTTTTAAAGATATGTAAATTGACATATACACATACACCCAATAATGAAAAAATAAATAAAAACAGGTCTCTGCTTATATTTTGTCTATCAAAGAAGTTTAATATTGAGGTGCTGTTTATCATGGCTATGAGTAATGTTACAAAAACTATTACTAATATTGCGATTTGGGCTTTCTGCTTTGATTTTGAGGAATACTCACTATAGCTTTTTCTAAGTGTTTCGCATATCTTGTTTGTTTCTTTGATTCTATTTTGCAGTTCAGACTGAGCTTGAGCGATAAAGTCATTCATTTTAATTTCTCCTTTACATTCCTATTGATTTCAAAAAACCGACCGGGACAGCAATTCGATAAAAGTCACCTAAAAAGAAGGCATGAGTGTTATTGGTAGTTATTCCATTTATATCTTTATCTGTGGATAATCCTATATGAGTTAGCAAATAATTGTTTTGCAACAATTCGGTAAAATCCTTTAAATTTCTCTTTATTCTCAATAAACTGTCATGGTTTTCATTTATGCTGAGTTCTTTTCCTGTTTTTACATTTTTGATATCTGATTCAATTTTTCTGGCAGCTACAGAATTAAATTTATACAATCTTAAATTCTGTTGTAACCAATAAAGATAGGCTTGTGGACCGTATTTAAGGAAGTGTTCTCGGACGGAAGTTTTGTCTTTGCAAATTGACTCAAAGAGCTTGTATATGAGTAATAAGTCAGAAATACCTTCATCTAAAATAAACTGTCCATTTTTGGTATTTTTCAAATTTAACACAGCACTTTTGAACCCAAGATAGATAAGAAAAGCAAATATTTTATCATTTTCAAGGAATTGCCTTGCTTTCTCATAAAATATATTTTCATCTTTGGTTATTTCCTTGAAAACGAGAGGCTTCTTTACTTTCGTAGAAAATTTACTCTCATCTTCTGCAATTTCCTTGAAAACATCGTCAGGAGCTCTACTATGTTTATCTTTTTCTGTAGCAAAACTATACATGAAAAAATAGTACCCTATTCGTGAATGCTGAGCAGTTAAATCTTCTATTTCGGTTATTATTTTTATTGTTTCACCTGGTGCATCCTTTGTGTTTTTGAATTTCCATGAGAGAAATTTACTTTTGAGCATGGCTACAATCTTTGTTTCATCCGCTTTGGCTGTTGATATCGCAGTTGAAATATCTGATAATTTATCATAACTTTCTCCACACCAATAAATTGGACAGATTGGGCTTTCAGTGGTATTTAGATGATGCAAAAACATTGCTAAAGCTAAATTATTATTTTCTACTCCTTCTTTGCTTTCTATTATATCATCTGCTTTATTGGCTAATGTTGCGTTGCCAATATGAATTTGGAAATTTCTACGAAAAAGGTATTGTTTCCCTATTTCCCACTTTTTCACTACTTCATCGGTTAGTTGTTTGTAATTTTTACAGTTAACCCCTAACTCCGCTCAATTTAGGTAGTCTATCTTAATTTTTTGGAATAATTTTATTATTTTCAGTGTCATTTCAGCTTTATGCCATTTTCCTCTAATTCTCATTTTGCATATTGCTTTTGACATTTCG
>WRLO01000058.1 GCA_009777575.1 Candidatus Cloacimonadota bacterium | reverse complement strand
ATTTATATGGGATGTGACATTGACATTCAGAACATTGGTAGTATTGTTTGAGTGATCTTGATCATATAAAAACTCAACATGTCCATATAGTTGATAACTCCCAAACCTTGGTGGTGTCCATGTTATCGGGATAATTTCAATAGCTTTGGGAGCTATTGGTGGTCCAGTCACTGATGCAAGTTCGCTTAAACCACTCATTAGTTTGATTGTATAGCTGCTTGCAGTAGTATTCCCCTCGTTTATTACAGAGACATTGTATGTAAGCTCTTCTAAGCCAACAGTTCCAGATGATCCAGTTAATGATTGAGCGATTAAATCTACTGTGACACTTTGAACACCTTTATAGGCATTGACTCTACCTGATCCCATGAGAAGAGAATTGGGATCTATAACATCATCAACACCTGCTAATAAGATGTTCCGCAATTGATCCACTGTCATATCAGGATTTTGGGACAAGATCAATGCCGCTACTCCAGAGACTATGGCGGCTGCAGGAGCGGTGCCTCTGAGAGATCCAGTTGAGTGAAAACCATTACTTGCAAAGCTAGTAGACATAATATCACCACCAGGAGCAGAAATATCTATCCAATCTCCATAACTTGATCCTTGCAATCTTGCATCAAGGCTATCAGTAGCGGCTACTGCTATAACTAATGGATCGGCGGCAGGATATATTTTTGACTGTTCACCAATATCTCCTGCAGCTGCTATTATCAATGCACCATGAGTCTGGGCATACTCAGCTACAGTCTCAATATCAGTATTCAAACCCACTGCTCTCCATGAACAGTTAATGATCCGAACACCAGTATCAACCATGTAGTAAATACCTCCAATAGGATCTGTCATTTGTCCTGTTCCAGTATTTGTTCCAAAAGCAATATGCTTAGTATTTAGAACTTTTGATGTATGGGCAATACCTATTATTTCTGTATTTGTAGTATCTATAGCTGCAACTATTCCAGACAAATGAGTTCCTTGGATGTTGCCTTGTAATGATTGAAAGGGATTATTTTGTGGTCTAGAATCATTTAGGAAAAAATTCCATCCCATGAAATCATCTATAAAACCATTTCCATCATTGTCAAATCCATCTCCACCATCGATATCACCATCAGCTTTATTCAGAATGATACCAGGTCTTTCAGCTTCATTTACCCAAATATTAGGGTATAAGTTGGGATGGTTCCAGCTCACTCCAGTGTCAACAATACCGACAACTACATCCGGAGAGCCTGTTTGCAATGTCCACGCTTCAGGAGCCTGGATCTTATGTAAAAACCATTGACGAGTAACATTTGAATGGTTTTCAGTATCAAAAACTCCGGCAACGCCTTCTTGTTCAGCAAACAAGACATTACTATTTGATAATAAATCATCTATGAGATCATCTATCCTATCAATGTCCCTTGTTACTAGTCTAAATATATTCATAGGATAAATCCCATTATGATTCCATTCTTGGTTTTTTACAGTGTATTTCCTCGCCATGTATGTGACTTGGTATTCGCGGGCTAAGTCATTGAACCATATATAAGGAGTGCTAACAATTCCATTTTCTACTTGGATATCAAGCTCACCCCTTGAATTTCCTACGAATCCAACGCTGAAACCCACTGTGATTCTGTCGGGATAGAAATCTCTAAGGTCTTCAGAAAATAAACATGCAAAAGCAATGATGGCTATTATGAAACAAATTAAGTATTTACTCTTTTTCATATTAAACCTCACAAAATTGGTAACCAAATGCCTGCAACAGCCACAATAGGATCTGATCTAAGCAATTCAATAAACTCATATTCGCAGATCAAAAGATGATTAAACGAAATGAGCACACAAGTATACTCATAACCTTCTGGTACATAAGAAGGATCTAAGATTTTGACTTCATATTCAGAAAATCTTAGGAGAAACTTATCTACTTCGTCTTCACTGTAATGACTCCAAAAACTTACTCTAACTTCTCCTTGTTTCCAATTAGGAAGCTCTGGAGTGAATTCAACACAAAGTTTTGAATCATATCTTAATTCTTCAAAAAACTCGAATTCATCAATCAGGTCATGATTGAAAGATAAACGATATTTTGTTGTCAATGTAAGAGACCTATCAACAAAAATTAATCTCAGATCATATTTTGAAAATGATAAAAGAAATTTGCTAAATGATTCATCATCAAATTCGAAAATGTGACTTTGAGTAACTATGTTTATCTCACCTAGTATCCAGCCTCTTTCAAAGCCAACCCAGTCAATTTTCCAATATCTTCCATGAGGCGTATAGTGATGAGCATTTCTGATTTTTTCGAGCATTTCAAACTCGTCTACCAAATCAGAATTATACGATAAATGTGAATAATGAACTGATGTATGCCCTCTGTATACTAGAGAAATAACCTTAAGCTCGTAATCAGAAAATTGCTCTTCTAAATCATTAATTATCCAGTCTTTGTCTGAGCCAGCATAAAGCCTCGCAAACAATTCCCCTTTGACCCAGTCACCTTGGATGCGAAAATTACAAGAAGAAGCGATTTCGTTTTCCACAGTGGAGACGGAGATGACCGCAGTTCCGTAATCCAGAGCTGTCACTAATCCATCATCTGACACTGAGAATATTTCTTCATTGCTACTAGTCCAAATCAGATTTTGGTTTGTAGCATTTTGTGGCAATATAGTTGCCTTCAGTTTTACAGACTCTCCTATATTCAGAGAGACCATTGTTTGATCCAGTGAGATGCCTGTCACTGGAATATCTTTTGTAGGACTATTACTGCACCCAATAAGGATGAATAGTAAAGTCACTATTATTGTGAGCATAGTAGCTCTTTTTAAAATAAATTTCATAAATTTATCTCCATATTATATTTTTTTTTGTTTCATGCCTACCCTGCAATGTCTGCCTATCTATAGTGGTTTATTGTATAAACCTCAATTTGTTTAGAGTAGGGAATTAATTCAATATCTGATCCACCTGTCACCCCCTCCCATCGTTGCGAGGTCACTTCCTTGAAACTCCTCACGAAGCAATCTCCGTGTCACTACCACTTTCGTCGTTACGAGGTCCCTCCCTTGAATTTCCTAACGAAGCAATCTCCGTGTCAATACCCCTTCCGTCGTTGCGAGGTTACCCACTTGAATCTTCCCCCGAAGCAATCTCGGAATCCAACCTACCCAAAATAACACGAGATTGCTTCGTGAGGACAGCAAGAAGAAACCTCGCGAAGACGAAGGAGGTAATCTCGCCACTGCAATCCCACTTTTTGAGTGGAAAAAAAGGGGAGGCATCTATAATTTTTTTACAATCATACCTGATAACTTTTTGAGAAATATATAATAATGAATACCAATCTAAGGAAGAATCCGAAAAAGTCGTTAAGACTAAAATAAATAAAACGGAGGAATGAACAATGAAAATATTATATTCATTGCATTCATGACATGTGTCTCAATAACTTTAACGGCACAAATGTATTTTGATGGTGGCATTGGCATAGGGCATACTCATATTATGCCTGAAAATAGTAACATAAATCTAGAGTTAAGTTATGACCATCAAATAGGTGTTTCTTTTGATTTAAAAGCAGGATATGCCTTAAGTAGCAAAAAAAAGATTTATCTAACAGCTGAAATTTCAGGTGTTGGTCAGAGATTCATGGGTATAGAAGGGACAGAGCATTATATTCAGTTGAATTCCTATTTATTAGGATCTGGAATAATAGTTTATCCACACCCAAATTTTCAGTTAAGCACATCTTTCGGATATTCGTTTACTGGTAATACAACTGACATTCCATTAGTACATATGGGTGAAGGGATAGGAGCTGGATTCAATGTTTCAAGTGCGTTTGATGTTTATCAAGAGAAAAATAGCATGTTAATTGGAATAAAATTTCATTACTCAAAAACTAGTCCAAACTCAAGATACGATCACACTCTTGAATTTACAAATACGAAACTAGGATACATGTTCTTTGGAGTATTTGTTCGTTATAGATTTTCAGGATGAGTTCAATCTTGCGACTTCAAAGGTTTATATGATATATAACTACTTTGCTCCTCTTTATATGGAATAAGATGGTAAATTTATTCGTCTTATACTAGAGAATGTAGTCCGGACTCAAATTTAGTGTATTCACACACACATTAATATATTATGGGGGAGAGTTATATTTATAATTCTTAGGTTTTAATTTAGTGGTAGCGCTTGCTTCTGTCCATATTCAAAAGGGCTGAGGCAAGCTCATACACTACGGGATGCCTTCTATAAACCTCATTGCTACCTAATCAAACAACAAAACAACCTCAGTAGAAAGATTTGTCTCCGATGTTAAAACCTAATTAACCTCATTTTAATAAAAAAAGGCAAAACATCAATTTGAATTAGGTTAATTAGGTTTATTTTGGGGATCGTCACAAGCTACTGAGGTTGTTTTGTTGATTGAATTAGGTGCGGATAAGGTTTTCTATCATCCATAATACCTAAAGGAATATGTATGTGTTGAGGTGGCATTGTTTTCTACAAAGCTTGAATTGCTATGCGGAATAAAGGTTTGGTTGAAATCGGAGATTTCTGCTACGGGATATTTCAATCTAATCGGAATAAGGATTTGTTGGGGTGTTATCTTTTTCTACCAAGCCATAATTCCTAAGTGGAGTGCAGTCCGAAAAGTCAGTTTTTAATTAATTAATTAATGGTATTCCTTACACATCTTGGAGATATCGGTTCAAGAGATATGAGGCTATGCGGAATAGCTTGCAGAATTACCTCATAATTGTACCACATAGAGTTCCACCCCTTCGGGGTGGATGTAATTAGTTACATGATATGATCTTGTTATATATTTCTGGACAGTATTCATGGGGTTGAAAAAATGTTCACAGCAAATTAACGGAGGAATAAATGTCACACAAGTATACTGCAAAGTTTAAAGAACAGATCCTTGCATTGAAGCGTGGAGGTCATCGAGTAATAGACTTGAATAGAAGGTATAATCTAGGTCACAACACTATTTATAAATGGGAATGTGCATTAGATCGCGAGAAAGAAGCCAATTTATCAATGTTGCATCCTAAATCAGTTCATCAAGCGACAGAAGAGCGGGTTCGTGAGCTTGAGGTAGAACTATCCAAGCTTCGCGAAGAGCATGAAATAATGAAAGCAGCAGTATCTCTGTTGTGTAAAAAAAAAAGCGAGAAATAGTTGATATGGTATCAAAGACATTTTCAGGCAAATACAGGATATCTTCGATTTGTAAAATTTTAGATGTCCCCCGTAGCACCTATTACTATCATCCGGTAGAATCAACAGAAGATGAAGAGGTAATAATTGCAGTAAAAAAGTCATTTGCCGAGAGTCATGGCACTTACGGGACACCAAGGATTCGAGCCGATCTGAAAGACTTAGGTCATAATGTGTCTCGTCTACGCATAGGTCGCATAATGGCATCCAACAACTTGGTTTCATGTTATACAAAAAAGAAGTCCCCCACATTTAAGAGACCAGTAAACAATGAAGCTCTGCCGAACCTTGTATCTCGTCAATTCAAAGATCGTAAAAAATATGAAGTATTAGTTAGTGATACGACTTATATCGATATCAATAAACAATGGCACTATTTATGTCCTGTAATAGATTTATCAAGACGTACAATAGTTGGTTCATGTGTCTCTAGTAAGCGCGATACTTCCATAGCGGTCAATTCTTTATATAGTGTTGACTTTGATTTGCGAAAAACAAAAATATTTCATACAGATCGTGGAAGTGAGTTTAACAGTAAGTCTATTGATGATATATTGGCTGGCTTCGATATCCAGAGAAGCCTATCAGCTAAAGGCAGTCCTATTGACAACGCAGTGGTTGAGTCATTCTTTAAAACGGTAAAGATAGAGTTCATCAATAGAAATAAATTCGATGGTATTGAGTCATTTAGATCAGGTTGGGAAGAATATGTTCATTGGTATAACTATAAAAGACGACATAGTAGCCTTGGATATCGTCCACCGATAGATCCCATAAAGATAAATACAAGGGATAAATAATGTATATATCTAGAGAAAAAACATGTATTCAGGTGGCGATGGCGGGCAATGCCTGCTCCGCAAGCTCCGCAGGCATTGCCCGCCGTGGAGCGGCTGCCGCCGTATCGCATAAAGCAAAAGACGAAAAACCCCAAAAAAAATGTCCAATAAAATGTAACATATCCACCCCTTCAGGTTGGGATGATTTGGTGTATGTCATTTTCTATTGAGGTAATTCTGCGAGCTATTTCGCAAGCTCAATATCTCTTGAACCGCTACGGGAAATAATCCTTTTTTGTCTCCGGCTTCTACCAAGCCATTGCCCCTCTGGGGCATTCAAAGTAAAGCATAAATAGAAAAGTTGACACTTATAGGCTTGCCCCTACCAGCTTAAATAGCGGGTAACCTCAAGGGTTACCCCTACGATATTGAAATGAATAAATATATTTATGGGTTATCAGACTGCACTTATTTATGATCCTTCTTCGAAAAGTATATTTATAAAATTTTACCTTACATAAGCCTCTTAGGTTTGTGAAGCTCGATAGAAAATTATGTATAACCCAAAAACCGCATTCCTATCTACATATCTTTAATAAGGCGTATACAATACACCACTACAATTAATACCAATCCTCGATTAAAAAGTAACGTCAGATTTCCATCTGACGATTGATATATACACTCGAACTAGAAAGTTCGAGTTATCTTTTTAATGAGGAATAGTATAAGGTATTCGGACTGCGGTCATAGATAAGCCCACCCCAAAACAAAAGAGGGAGCCGTAGCTCCCTCTCTTTGTAAAGGTCAAATTTACATCTATTAGGCTTATGCAATAAGCCACTACAAATCAAAATTTCCCTATTAACAATTCTTAATTCAAAACCAAGTCCCTATTTCATCAAGGTCATTCTCTGCATCTGGGAGAAGCCTTCCATCCTCATCACATAGAGATAGATACCGCTACTCACTTCGCGTCCGCTTTCATCGCGTCCGTTCCAGGTAGTAAAATGCTTTCCAATCTCTTTATGTTCATTTAGGAGGGTAATTATTCTTTGTCCTCTGACATTGAACACCTCTATGACCACATTTCCAGCACTAGCTACATTAAATCTGATAGTAGTATCAGGATTAAAGGGGTTAGGATAGTTTCCGAAAAGCTCATTAGCTACTGGAAGTTCAGTTTTTTCATCATCAGAGACTACTTCTATATAAACGGTGATAGAAGTAGAATCTCCACCCCAATAAGCAGCGCGGACAGCATAGAAATATTCACCATTGGGCAAGAATTCATCGATAAATACAGGTTCTTCTATGATGCCGGGTATATCTACACCATTGCGTGCCACTCTGAATCCTCTGTAATTGCTTTCTGGAGGAGTCCAATTCAGGACAACATTGTTTCCACCTATTGTATGATAGACTAAATCTGTCGGTGGTAGCATGTTTTCGACAGGTTCGACTGTTACTTCATTTGTCCGCGTAGAGATACCTTCAGGAGAAGCGTAAAGAGCGACAATATAGTAAGTATAGTTTTGATAATTTTCCACATCAGTATCGTCCAAAGTAGTGATATTGAAAGGAACTATATTAGCCATAGCAGCAGTGTTTTTATAGACTCTATAGCCGAGAAGGACACCATGTTCTTGAGCTTCTGGTGCAGTCCAGTTTAAAGTCACAAGGTTTTCTCCGGCTTCACCTACAAGATTGGTTGGAGGTGTAAAGGCTGGAACGATGATACTTGTTTTAACTTCAGGAGATACACCATTGGGGTTTGTATAAATCACTGTAACTCCATATTCATAGAGATTATCAATGACCACATTTTCATCTGTAAAGCTTGTTCCTCCAGCAGGAGAACTGCCGATTATTTCTTCATCTCTGGTGATTCTGAATCCAGTAAGCAGTCCGTGTTCTTGAGATTCTGGTGATGTCCAGGTCAAGAGAACATTACCTTGGTTGTTCAGAGTTGCAACTAAATTTGTAATCGGAGTAAATCTTGGCACGATGACAGTGTTTGTTTCAACTTCTACTGAAGCTCCCTCGATTTCTCCACCATATATTACTTGAATGGTATAGAAATTCTCGGTATCTGGTGCGACATTGATATCTGTATATAAAATTGCGGTAGCAGAAGCAGTTCCGATGATTTCAGGTAAACCGTTTCGTCTGATAGCGTATTCCACTATATGCCCATAATTTTGAGGATTTGGTGCTGTCCAGGCTAAATCTACTAAGCCATTATTTTCATTGTAAGTAGCATAGACATTTGAAACAGGACTATAAAGCGGAAGCATGATTTCTATTGGTAGAGCTTCAGATTCGCCCCATAAAGCACCATCTGCATCGTTGTAAAGAACTGATACACTGTATTCATAATAATTGTCGAGATGAACATCGGCATCTACATAATTTAGATTTCCAGATACTACCAATCCTAAGGTATTGAGGTTACGAACTATTCTGTAACTTCTCACAGTTCCGTATACTTGCGGAGCTGGAGCAGACCAGGTCAAGACTACCTCATTATTGTTGTTTAGGCTTATATTCAAGACAGTGATAGGGGTAAATTTCGGAACTATGACAGCATTAGATTCTACTGGTATCGACTGTCCAATAGCTTCGCCTACATATACCACACGAATATTGTAGGTATACTGAGTATCTATTTCTACAGTATTGTCTATCCAGCTTGTTTCGGTTGACGCTACAAAGGCAACAGGAGTCGGCTCGTTATTTCTTCTGATAGCATAATGTTGAATTGTGCCAAACTGTTGAGGTAAAGGCAAATTCCAAGTCAACATGATGGCTAAACTTGGATGTAAAGCTGTATCTCTGCTGTCTACACCTCTATCTGAAACATTAAGTTCAGCATTGCCACGCACTGGAGCATTTAAAACTTCAGTTTGATTTGTTTGATTGATCAATGTAGCTACAACATTTCGAACTGGATTAAAGGTTTGAATCACGATTGCGGCTTCTCGAGCTGGAGATTCACCGCTGTCATAAAGAGCTGTAACACCATAAACATAACGAGTATCCAAGACAGTGTTGGTATCTCTAAATGTTAAGTCAAAGATAGGATTCGGAGTCAAGCGAGTGCCATCGCGATATACATGATAACCGAGAAAAGCTCTTCCAGTGTTTTCTCTTCCGACACCAGATATAGAGCGAGATTCATTTGTCATACTACGGGTATTTGTTGTTATGTTTATCTCATTGCCTATTTCTGACATCCTTGAATTGCCTAATTCTGTAGCTCTTTCTTCTGCTGGTGGAGTCCAGGTTAAATCTACAAAAAGCCCATAAAGATCAAGTGTCAGACTTCCCGGCATCAATATATTGTCTTCTGGTCTTCCGATCACTGTATTGGAAGGATTGGATACTGCAAATTGACCGGGATATTCAGCAAAACTATACAATGCTACTATCTGATACTCATAGTTGACAGCATTAGCAAGACCAGTGTCAGTATAGTTCAATTGATTTACAGGTAGATTTGCTGAAACAACAACGCCATCTCTCAACACTCTAAATCCGGCGAGAGTTCCAAAGTCTTGTGTTGGTGGAGCTTGCCAAGCCAATTGGACTATAGCATCCAGACCACTAGTTGCCATCAAGTTCATTGGTGGGTTGTAGATAGGATAAATCAAGTTGATATCGTGAGTTACCGTTTGCTGTTCTAGTATGACCGCATTTCCAGTATAAGGTAAATAACTGAATCCTCTCGCACTGATTTCTACTGGTCCTGCGTATAGATAAGGTATACTATACGCACCATCTGCGTTGGTGATAGCAGTTCTATTCGTTCCTACGAGGGTGATTTCAACATTGGGGACTGGGACAGGAGGAGTTCCTGTAGTGACAACGCCGGATAACGTTGCATTGGCATCTGGGTCAAACATAATCATGATATTGGCGATAGAGCTTACAGCGCTTCCAGAGGGAGGATTTGCAGGGTTGTAAGCATTTGCCGTGTCTGTCTGAGCAGTCAGACCTCGATTAGAACCTGCAACATAAGATTGCCATTGAGGGGCTGGAGACCACCAGTTGGTAGTATCATATTGTCTCCAAGCGTAGATAACGATATTTCCACCAGTATATAAAAATGGTTCATCAAGTTTGATAGGGAAATAATGGGTGCCTAAAGGCATATTAAAAGGTAAATTGCCAGAAAACACTTGCGTAAACTGATTGAAAGGAAGCCATGTTCCGCCGACAAAAGAAGTGAAGTCTTCACTGACATTTGCCATATAAATGGCAGCTGGTTTGGGTGCATCTATGACAGCATTGGAAATGTAAACATACATGATGTCGGAGATGAGACCACCTGCGGCATTGATTTCAGCGGCAGTATAAATCGTTTGGGTAAGACTATTTCGCCAGTTAAGATTGAAAGGAGGTGTAGTGTTAAAAAGAGTACTCTCAAAATCACCGATCATAGCAGTTCCTACAGGCACTTTTAAGATGGGATTTGATAAAGCAGGAACAGAGATATTATTGTTTGTAAACACAGCTTCGACAATATATCGATATGATTCAATGTTTGGTAAAGGAAGCCAAGTATCGTCTGTATAGGACAAGGTTGTCAGTGATAAGTTTGAAGCAATCGATGTCCACAATGCTGGGTTTAATATATCGTTTACATTGGCGCGATAAATATTGTAGCCAGTATGGGCACGAGAACCATCTCCACGATGGGAAAGATTGGCGTTGTCAGAAGCTCTCTGCGTTATCTGATAACCTGTATGGCTGAGGGCTTGGATACTTGGACGAGATATTGTTTCTCTTGATTCATTTTCGTTACGAGCTAAAGTGATGCCGAGACCTAATTGCTCTTCGATACTATAACTGATAGGATTTATGCGGACTTCTACACCATCTATCATCGCTGTGCCGTTTAATAACCAGCCTTCAAAGCTGAGACCATGCCCCACTAAAGTATTCCATGCACCAGAAAATAATAATAAATCACTAAAACCTGTCAATGGAGTTCCGTTAGCTACTGATGGCACAGATCCACTTAACACATCAGCTTCATAACCTATCCAAAGCTCACCAGAGGTAGGAATAGGAACTGGAGTAAGTAATTCTATATTGTTCCATTGGTTCCAAACAATGTCTACAGGTGATATGGGTTGACTATAAACAAGAGTTCCTGCATCTAAAGGACTAGCAGAGCCACCTGTCCATACCCTGAGGGTAAAAGTAGCATTTCCAAAGACATCTCCTGTATTGTTGGGCCAAAAAGCTATTTTGGTAAGATTTGCTCCACTTACACCAAAGCCTTCTAGTTGGGCTTGGGTAAATCTCATAGCTGGAGTTAAGACTGCTGCAGATCCTCCGTCTACCCCTATTGCATTACCATAAACATTTCCTGTGACATGGCTAAATCTTGTTTCTCCGTAGACCAGTATATCTGGCACTTCCCAGGTCACATTAACTACCTCGCCTATGACCTCAGCTTGCACATTTCTTGGCGGGAATGATCTTTCATAGATCATGATATTTCCAGCATCAAAAGCTTCAGAACCTACTGTAAAATTAGGATCTTCATACACTTGATAAAATGGTGCGGTGATGACGAGGGTATATGTTTGCTCGATAGTGACATCTTCAAGAGTAAAAAATCCCTGTGCATTGGTTATCACTGGTTCCACTGCCCCATAAGCAGTAAGGGCTACAGTAGCATTGGCGACAGGCATTTCTGTATCTGAAGCTATGACTGTACCTGTGATAGATACTTTGGGGATTGCAAACATCTGGATATTATGAGTTGTAGTTTCATCAGCATAAATAGCGATATTTTCAGCAGTATAGTCATAATATTCATCAAATTTAACGGTGATATTTATATCTCCGGGCAATAGATAAGGAAGTAAATATTCGCCTTGAGCATTACTGATTGTCGATATTTCAGTTCCGTCAAGTAATACTCTAGCGCCGGCAATAGGGGCACCTGTAGTAGCATCAGTGATTATACCAGAAAGACTTCCTAAGCCTGAATTGTCAAATGTCATGGTGAGATTGGGCATCCAAGCCTGCAGAGTTCCTGAATAAGTATTTAGTGAAGCAGGATAATAGTGACTTCCCACACCTCCGTCTCTACGAGTTTGAAGAGTTCTATTTACACCAGTAGTAGCAGTAGTTTGCCAATTGTTTCCTAAGCCATACCAAGCAGTCCAGTTTTTGATGACCATGACAACAAGATTTCCACCACTGTACAAATAAGGTTCATCAAGCTCGATAGTGACTTCATATCTTTGTGCCGTTGTAACATCAACAGGGAAAGGAGCATTATAAACTAATTCCCATTCAGTATCCCAAGGCACCCAATTTGATGATGTTGTAAAGCTATTTTGCGAAGTATTGCGTAAATAAACCTGAACATCGATACCAGATGGGACAAAAGCAGAAGCAGAGGTAAAGTCCCAAGTAAGGTGAGTTAAATAACCTCCGAGTGTTATTTCTGCATCATGATAAATCGTTTGAGAGATACTATTATGATAATAATAGTTTATAGGAGCTTCATTGGATCTGGTTGTACTGTTTGGATTACCTATCACTACAATCCCTTCTGGATATTTAAAGAGAGGGTTTGATAAAACAGGGTTTGATAGATTGTTGTTTGTATAAACAGCTCTGACTATCCAAATATGTTGTTCCCATTCCTCAGCTCCACTCCATGTATTGTCCATAAAAGAAAGTTGGGTGAGCGGTAGGTTAGTAGCGAGTGTAGTCCAGAGAGCAGGATTATTTGCATTAGCTGCTAAAGTGCGATAGACATTGTAGCCTGTGTGAGCACGGCTACTAAAAGAATTTCTGTGATTCATTATCTCTTGCGGATTGATATTTGTAGCTCTCGAAGCGGTAGGTATTTCTACAAAGGAGATATTTTCGTTTCCGCGGTCATCCTTTGAGATATGAGCTGTAAATGTATTTAATTGATCCTCTATGCTCGTAGTCATTTGACTTAAAATTACAGCATTTCCAGCACTATCTAAAGCATAAGCTTGTATCATCCAATTGTAAACTAAACTAGCTGACAAAGCATTCAAAGTAGTCCATCCCTCACCAGGCCAATAACAAACATTGCCAAAGTTCACTGACATTGGTCCAGCATCACAGGCAGCTACCCAGCCAGAATTTGTAATGAAGCGGACAGATATCCACATTTCTGCATCAGTAGGAATAGACACCGGAGTAGATAAGGCTACATGATTCCATGCTATATCATTTTGAACCCCATAAACAAGGGTATCTAATGGAACAGACTGAGTATGGACTAAATCTCCGGGCGATAAGGGTGAGCCTGAACCACCAGTATAGATTTTGACTTCGACAAGCGAAACTGAAGGGCTGTAGTCTCCAAGCATGAAACTAACCGTGTGTAACTGGTTTCCAGCTACTCCTAAAGAATTCAATTGATTGGCTGTATATCTGTGGGTCATTTCAGCATCTAAATAGCCGTTGTTACCTATAGCATCAAACATGTATTCTGTAGTAGTATGGGTAAATAAAATGGAACCATCTGGTGGTATATATGGAGCGTCCCAGGTGATATTAACATTTTCACCAGCTAAAGCAGCCTCCACATTTATTGGAGGGAAAGGAAATTCTGTCAGTGTAATAGTTCCGACATTTAGATTTACTGTGCCGACACTAATTGGTTCTGAGTATGTTTCATAACGAGCGATTGATATATTCAGGTTGTATGTGGCATTCGTGAAAACATTTGGTATAGAAAAAGCTCCAGTGTCAGATGTTTTTACTGGTCCGATAGTGGTTGGTCCAGTAAGCAAAACAACTGCCCCAGCAACTCCTGCTCCAGTATCAGAGCCGATCACTGTTCCAGAAACGGTGACATTGTCTAATTGGGTCAAGGTGAAATTCGAGGTAGTAGTGCCACCATCAGTGATAGCAACATTGGTGTTGGTTGCAGTATTGTAGCCAAATCTTTCTGCGGTAACTGAATAGGTGCCTACAGGAATACCAGTGATAGTATATAGTCCTGAGGCATTGGTGGTGCCTGTGCGACCAGTATCACCAACTGTGATGAATGCATCAGCGACCGGTGAACCGCCGGAGGTGACGGTGCCAGTGAGAGTGCCAGTAGGACCTACTACCTGCGCAAATCCACGTATCATCCAGTTTTCTAACCATCCCCAGCCATAACCACCGTGACCAGTCATTTCTTGCCCTGTCATCCATGTTCCTGCGGGGTGATTAAATAATGTTTGATTAAATCCAACAACACCTCCGAATTCAGGCATCCCATTAGGATCGTCTGTAACAACATAAGGAGAGCCTAAGACATTGTTAGTTCCAGATATCCCAAACCAAAATTCCCCTGTAGATGGGATTGGTATGGGTGTAGAAAGCTCAAAAGTATACCATTCTGCTGTTGTTGTTGGAGGAAAAGTTATAGGTTGTGTATGTAGTGTAGCACCCGGAATAAATCTTGGGTGCTGAAATCCTCCACCTGGCTCATAATGAGTAATAGAACCGCCAGAATAAACCACGAGAGATAAAGTTCCTGATGTAAAGTTAGTCACATAAAAGCTAATTTGCGTCAAAGCCATACCAGACACACCTTTTTCTGCGAGTTGCGCTTGAGTGAATCTTTGGACAGGTTGAATATCCATATCTTCCCATCCGATTTGTGGAGAATTCATGATAGTGTGGGAAAACCAAATATTTCGTGCATCGAGTGCAGCTTCTTCGTCAGGTCCCAGCCAAATGCCATCTGGAGCTGGAGTTGTCCCTATCGAATTCAAATTTGAGACATCAACCCTTCTCGGAACACGAACATCAGATTGCTCTTGTCCACTCAGCAGATCGACATCATTCATGGTCGATGACACATTGCCATCATTTGTCTCGTACGACATTTGCTGTGCTGATAATATTCCTATCGTCAAGCACATCATAAAAATTACCAGAAGTAATTTTTTCATACTGTCTCCTTTTCGTACTTTACAGAGCGTTTTTGGCTTCTGTAAGGTATTTATCTAATTATTTTTTTTCTTAATTTCATATTTCCCCCTCTCCCTACTCCCCCCACATTTATGGGGCGGTTCAAGAGACTTTGAGCTTGCGAAAAGAATCGCAGAATTACGATCTGCCGTCTGCAAGACATTAATTATTAAGGGGGGAAATTACCGCCACGATGCTTCTATCTTGGCTCGTAGCAACTACCCTATAGCTTCATTTTTTATACAGAAATCTCCAAGCAAAAAAACACTTTCCACATAAAAAACAAAAATCTCTTAAAAAGCTATTTTAAAAGAATTTAAAACATTTCAACTGCGTATTTTACACCATATTACACAACTATACAATATAAGTTTGGACATTATTTTAATTAAAGGGTTTTTGTCAACAACTATTTGAAAATACTATATTATTTTTTTTAAAGATTTTGTTTTTTTATTGAAAATATATGATAAAATATGGTATAATAGACAAATAAAGATAAAATATTATTTTTTTTAGTTTAATAAAATAATAAAAAGACTACGGTTTTCTTAAACTATTGTAAACTGGCTAAAATCTCTGTAATTAGTGTTTCAATTCTCACTATTGTAAAAAAGCGGTTGACAAAAAAACATATTTTAAAAAATAGTATATAAAGGAATATAAAAATTAAAATCCAAAGGAGGATTTATCCATGAAAAAAATAATATTTTTTACTTTTATATACTTTCTATACTGGTATGTATATCCGCAAGATAGAGTAATTGGAAACTTAATAATTTGGCATCATAAAAATATTCGCGGCAATATGAGAGCTGATTTTATGAGTAGATATGCAGAAAATAATTTGACAACAGCAAGTATTTTATCTCCAGAACTGAACATCGTTTTATACACCTTTGACCCCAACTCTATTGATGAGTATGAAATGCTCAAAACTATTCGTGACGATAATACCGTTTATCTAGCTCAATTTGACCCTATACTTTCTTGGAGAGATGAAAATAGAAATGAAGCTTTTATCCCTAACGACCCTGCCTTTAACCAGCAATGGCATTTGAGGAATACTGGACAATCAGGAGGCATTGTAGGAGCAGATATTTCTGCTATTTATGCTTGGGGAGAAGTTTTGGCTATAGAAGATAGGAATGATCGTGAAATTGTAGTCGCTGTTCCTGATTCTGGTTTAAACATACACCATCCTGATATAAATTGGTGGAGAAATGAGTCCGGATATTGTCCTATTGTTGATTCTGAGGATGTCGTTCACGGATTTAATTGTCCCAATGTCCCAGTTTGTGACTATTGGGGTTGGGATACGATGAACGGCGGACTTTCGGAGAACCCACTTTTGCTTACAGGGCATGGCTTACATGTATCAGGTATTGTAGCTGCAACGACTCACAATGATGATGCTGTTGCCAGTATTGGTGGACTCGGCATAAAAATTATGCCTATTCGCCTAGTTGGAGGAGCAAATTCTGCTGCTATTAGTGCTTACAATTATATCCTTCAAAAAAGGATACTTTATAACGAAACTAACGGTGATTTAGGTGATTTTATTGTTGCCACAAACGCTTCCTGGGGTATTAATTTTGCTTGGCCTCATCAATATCCTGTCTGGGCTGAAATGTATGATTTAATGGGGCAACAAGGGATACTGTCTACAGGTGCTGTTCCCAATGCTAACAGAAATATTGATATAGAAGGAGATATGCCCGGAACGGTTACTTCGCAATGGTTTTTGTCTGTCACAAACACCAATAGATTTGATTTTAAAACAACAAACGCTGGTTATGGTCCTATTCATGTTCATCTTGGAGCGCCAGGCACAAATATTATAACCACTCAAAGCACAAATAGTTTTGGCGATGCTGGTTCAGGGACAAGTTATGCTACCCCTCAAGTTACAGGAACTATCGCTTTGATGTATCTCGCCGCTTCTGAAAACTTGTTAAAACATTTTGATAACAATCCAGCTGAACTTGCCAGCATTTTCAGAAATTTTATTTTATCAGGGGTTGACCCAATCTCAAATTTATCAGGCATTACAGTAACTGGCGGAAGGTTGAATTCATTAAACCCTATATTAAGTGTAAAAGCCTTGAATGAAGAATATGTCATTGAACCTATTGAGATATATCCTTTTTTAATCTTTGATTTTGACACCAATACTAAAGAACCAGCTTTAGGTGTAGGGACAATTATTTATGTTGGAGGAACGGGACCTGCAACTTATGGAGAATTTGCACCCGGTTGGATAGATGTTGATAACAGTGCCTTGAATACATCATCATATCCAGCTCAGGAGACTAATCCTGAGACAGCTGGGATAGCTATAAATGCTTCTACTTCCGGTTTTCTCGATATTCATTTATCATGGAACAATCTCAATAGTGATGATGCTGCCAATAGATTAAGACTTCAATATACTCTAGATGGAAATATATGGATAAATTTTCAAGCTGATGAGACGAATGCTAAAAATTTCAGATTCAATGAAAACAATGTAAATAATCCAGAAATTATTGGCTTTGACAATGGTTTGTATATCACAGAAGGAAACAATTGGTATGAGAGATATGCTGATTTTTCAAATATATCTGAGATAAATAATAACTCAGATTTCGCAGTGCGTTTTGTGACGGCTTTTCCGACTTATTCCTATCAATATGAACCAGCAGGTATGGATTTTTATAACCCCGCAGGTTCAATTCGTTTTGATAATATTACATTTTATTATACAGAGACAAGTGATATGGAAATTGTTCAAACCCCTTATGCAAGCCACTCAGGAGATATTTATTTGTCTCCTATTCCTGTTATCCTTTGGACAGAAACTATAGGAGCAAGTATTTATTTTACCACTGATGGTTCAAATCCTAATGCCTCAAATGGTTTTTTATATTCCTCACCTATTGCTATTAACTCGACTACTAATTTAAGGTTTAGGGCTGTCTTGGAAGGTATGATATCCTCAGAAATTGTCACTGAAATATATACACTACCTATACAAATCAGCAATATATTAGAACTTAGACACTTAGAGCCAGATTTAGATGATTTTTACCATCTTTTCAATGAAGTCTATGTAGTAATGACCCAGCAAAATTTTAGAAATCAAATCTATATCCAAGATGAAACTGCTGGAATTTTGATAGACGACCAAGTTATAATTATTGACCCTATTTATTCAATTGGCGATGCTGTTAAAGGATTGGCAGGTCATCTAAAAATTTTTAATGATGTTTTAACATTCGAGCCTTTTATCAATTCTGGCGTGATAATTTCTACAGAAAATGAAATATCACCTATAATGACTACTTTTTCTGATTTGTCCGAAGAAGCTGATACATATCAATCAAGACTGGTAAAGATTTTAGATGTTTTATTCACTGCCGATGCCGATTTTGAGATTTTTACAGATTATTCGGTGATTGATGATACAGGAGAATTTACCTTTAGACCGATTTTTGCTGAGTCTGAATATATAGGCTCTCCTATTCCACAAGTACCTGTCAATATAACAGGTATAGTCACTACTCAAAACAACATTTCATTTATTTCTGCAAGGTTTATGGATGATTTTGAAATTGTTGAAATAGAAATAGCTACTCCAGAAATATTTCCCCCCAGCGGTTTTTATGAAGAACCTATCACAGTTTCTATCAACTGCGAAACTGAAAATGTTTGGATTTATTATACTCTCGATGGTTCTGAACCCAGTCAAGATTCTATACTATATACAGACCCTTTTGAACTGGCAGAAACTGCAATTGTTAATGCTATCGCTTTTGATATTTATGGTTATTTCAGCTTTATCAACACTGCCGACTATGCTATTTATAAAATAGCTCCTCCGAAAAATCTTCAAGCTACTGTGGAGGAAACTACAGTGACTTTGACATGGGAAGCACCATTTACGGAAACCAGAAACCATAATATTAAAAAAAGAAATGATTTTCAAAATCGTTTAACATCAGTTTTAGGATACAATGTCTATCGTGATGAACAGCTTTTGACTGAAACCGCTACTGAAGAGCTTGTATACATAGATGAAGTCATTAATAAAGATATGTTGTATGTCTACGAAGTCACAACTCTTTACCATGATGGAGAATCTGAAAGTGTTGTTTTACAAGTGGTTGTTCCGCTATTAAATCCTCCCAATAATTTACAATATCATTTAGCAGGAGCTTTGTCTGGAGAATTGATTTTAATATGGGAAAAGCCACAAAATCAGCAATTTGCAGAATTATTAGGTTATAATGTTTATCTGAACAACGAAAAAATAAATATTGAGATTATTTTAAATGCTTTCTATATTGAAAAAGTTTCTGAGGGATCATATCTCGTCGGAGTGACTGCTGTTTATGACTTAGGAGAATCAGAACCGGAGACAATTGAAGCTTATGTGTCTGATTTTGATAACAATTCAGAGATCTATGTAACCGCTCTTGGAGGTAACTATCCAAACCCTTTCAATCCAGAAACAACAATTTATTTTTCTTTGGAAAAATCTACTGATGTGATTATCAATATTTTCAATATTAGAGGACAAAGAATTAGAAGTTTATTAAACGATTTTAAAGAAAGAGGCATACATAACATCATCTGGAATGGCACAGATGATTTTGGAAAATCAGTTGGAAATGGTGTATATTTTTTTCAAATGTCTACAGATGATTATTCAGAAATAAAAAGAATGCTTTTATTGAAATAAGGATTATCGATTTATAGAAAAAAATCAATTAAATCAATCCGATTTACTCTTTTCAATGCTTCTAACACGAGCTTTTTATTGGTTTTTACATACCATTGAGCCAGAGCTTTTTGCAATTTTATCTCCCTTCCCTTTGGAACATAGATGTTTTCTTGAGTCTCATAATCTATTCCTGTCCAATACATCATGGTGGCTATAGTCATAGGAGTAGGTGTAAATTCTTGAATTTGCTCTACTTGTAGATGGTTCTTTTTTAAAAATATTGCCAGTTCAACTGCATCTTCGAGAGTGCTACCGGGGAATCCTACTATCAAATATGGGATGATATATTGCTTTTTCTCAATTTTTTTACTGATATCAAAAAAAATCTTTGAAAAATCTAAATATTTTTCAATGGCTGGTTTATGCATTTTTTTTAATACCTTTTCGTTTACATGTTCTGGGGCTAGTTTAAGGGATCCAGAAGTGTAAAAACAAGCTAATTCTTGAATAAAATCCTGTTGTTTGAGAGCTAAATCAAATCTTACACCTGATGATACAAAAACATTTTTTATTTTACTTAAAGATTTTGCTGTTTTCAGAATAGATAAATAAGGTTTTTCACTTATATTTAGATTTTTACATATATCTGGAAAAAGACAGCTTTGTTTTGGACATGATTGCGATAACCTCGCTTTACAAAAAGTGCCATACATATTAGCACTAGCACCTGCTATGTCTGATATAGTCCCTCGAAAATAATTTTTCTCTGCTATTTTTCTTATTTCTTTAATGATGGAGTCTTTTGAACGCGATTGGATAGTTTTTCCTTGATGAAAACCCAAAACACAAAAACTACAGCCTCCGTAACATCCTCTATGAGACAAAACCGAAAACCTGATTTGTTCAAAAGCTTTGATGAATTTTCCTTTATATATAGGATGTGGTTCTCTGGTAAAGGGTAAATTGTAAACATCGTCCAATTCAGCCGTTGACAATGCTTCCGCTGGTGGATAATGAACAAAAAAGCGATTATTAAATTCATAATACAAGGTTTTTGTTTGATAATTATCTATAAAAGTCTTAGTCATTTTATAAAAATGTGATTCTGAATTTTTATTGTTTTGCTCTGTATCAGATTGTTTATTAACTTCCTTGTTTAAAAAAGTTTCATCATTAATTGGCAAAAGAACGCCACCCACAGGTTTGTTTTTTATTACTTGACATATTCCCCTTATCTCTTCGAAATCTTTCTTATTTTTCATATTGGTTGCTATTTCAAGTAATTGCCTTTCTCCGCTTCCATAAACAAGTATAGTTGCTTTTGAATCTATCAAAATCGAGTTTCTGACTTTATCAGACATAAAATCGTAATGCGGAATCCTTCGCATTGAAGATTCTATCCCACCTATGACTACGGTTATATCTTTGAAGAATTGTTTTACTTTTTGGGTGTAGACAAGAACTGCTCTATCGGGGCGGAGACCGGTTTTACCATTGGGTGAGAAATCGTCCTCAGACCTTATTTTTCTTTGTGCTGTATAATGATTGACCATTGAATCTACATTGCCGGAACTTATCCCGAAAAAGAGATTAGGTCTTCCCAATACTTGATAATCTTCGTCTTTTTGAGGTTGAGCTATTATGCCTACTCGAAATCCTTTGTTTACTAAATATCTCGCAAGAAGAGGAACTCCAAAAGCGGGATGATCTATATAAGCATCGCCAGATATTAAAATAATATCTACCGCCTCCCAGTCGTTTTCTATTAAATCTTGCTTGTTTATTGGGATAAATTTTGTTTTTAATTCCAAATCACCAAACCCCCGTCCCCAATTTCCATATCACCATCTTCACCCCATCATACTCCGCATATTCATTTGGTTCATCGGCTATCCATTTTTGGCTTTCATGTCTATCAAAGATGATGATTTGAGCTTCCTGAACACCGCAAAATTTCGCATAATCAGCGGTTTGTTTAACTGCTTCGGCTCTGACAGTTTCATATTTTTGTTTTTCGTAGATTACTTTTAATTCTATGACGATTTTTTCTGTATGATAGACACCATTTTTTTTGTAGGTTCTTTTTATCATGATATCGGTTCTTTTGTTACCGAGGGCGTATTCGCGGTTGATGTATCCACCACTATTGATCATCCTTTGCAAGAAAGCCTGAAATACGAGATGTGGTGCAGCTTCTTGATAACCTGCAATGCTACTAGCCCAGATAGAAGAATTTTCGTTCCAGAACTCTTTAAATTGCCTAAGTAATTCATAGATATTTATAGTATCGTCTTCATTTATCCAGTCAGGGTCAAATCTACGCGGCAAAGTTGATTGTGTATCTTCGGTCAAAGTGCGAGGAATAACTTCTTTATAAATACCATTAGCAATTTCCAAACCTGTTTTAGTTTTTTTTATCAAACCGAGATCTATACAATACTGGGCATCGTCTTCCTTTGGTTGTGCATCATTACCCAGAACCATTGGCAATATCACATTTCGAACTCTCTCTTCATTGAGTCTAAATGCCAGCTGGTCAAGGTGCGTCTGCCGCTCCAAAATAAGCCTTTCTTTTGCCATTTCCAGTTTTTCTGTAGTGATAACTACGCTTCTATCGCGGTTTTCTTTCATTTCATAAGTGACCTCACGCGCTAGAGCATTAACGAGCCAAGGCTGCCCATCCGTGTATTTCATCACGAGGTCAAAACATTCTTCGGCAAATTTTTGACCTGTTTCGGTAGTATGTTGATTATAAAGTTCTATCACTTCGTCTTTGGAAAAATTTCCCAGCCTGAGAGATTTAGTTTTTATATTAAAGGCACTTCCACCAGTTATGATTTCTTGATTGCTGGTATGGATGCGATAGTCTTTTATATCTCGCACACCGCAAAGGATAATAGTAGACGGGAAATTAACGGGTCTTTTGTCATAACCAGCACGCAGTTGTCGCAAAACAGAAAGCAGCGTATCACCTATCAGAGAGTCTATTTCATCGATAAACATAACTATAGGCTTTTTTATGAGTTTTGATAAATATCTAAGCATATCACTCAATCCATTTTCGGTTGCTAAATCTTTGTAATAGGCTATTGACTCATGAAAGGGGAAATCATCTTTTAAAATATCTTGAAATCTACCTAGTATCTCCTGCACAAACTCATCTGTCGCCTTCTTTACATTGTGTCGCCAGACTTGTCCGACTTCAAAATTCACATAAATAGCAAAATATTGATCTTCATTGTTTAAATAGTCTCTTAATGCTAATAGACAGCTTGTTTTGCCGGTCTGCCTTGGTGCATGAAGGATGAAATATTTTTCTTCTTGTATTAAACCTAAAATCTCTTCTAAATCCCAGCGAGATAATGGGTCTATTTTGTAGGCACTAGGTCGGTTAACAGGTCCCGCAGTATTAAAATGTTTCATGGAAAACTCCTAACAATTTACAAATTACAATTTACAAATTACAAATTTATTTTTGTTGTGTTTTTTGTCAAGTGAATTATATTTGCCTCCCTTTTTAATAGAAAATGGAGAATGCCAATTCAATAATCAAATTCCCAAAAAAATCAGCATAAAGCCTCAAAAATCTGCGTCCTCTAAATATTTGTAAATTGTAAATTGTAATTTGTAATTTGATTTATAATTTGTAAATTGTAATTTATAATTTATTTATAATTTGTAAATTGTAATTTGTAATTTAAATATCCCCCTACCAAACCCCCGTCCCCAATTTCCATATCACCATCTTCACCCCATCATACTCTGCATATTCATTTGGTTCATCGGCTATCCATTTTTGACTTTCATGTCTATCAAAGATGATGATTTGAGCTTCCTGAACACCGCAAAATTTCGCATAATCAGCGGTTTGTTTGACTGCTTCTGCTCTGACAGTTTCATATTTTTGTTTTTCGTAGATTACTTTTAATTCTATCACAATTTTTTCTGTATAGAATACACCATTTTTTTTGTAGGTTCTTTTTATCATGATATCGGTTCTTTTGTTACCGA
>WRLO01000057.1:6700-24295 GCA_009777575.1 Candidatus Cloacimonadota bacterium | reverse complement strand
GGTTCCTATCAGAGAGAAAAAGAAGATTTATCTTATTATCTGTTTGAAAACATCGATTTTTCTGAACACATAAGACATATTTCTTTTTTTAGAAGTGATTTTAGAGGGTCAAAATTTACAAACGTATATTTTTATAAAAACAATTTAGACAGGGCTGATTTTATATCAGCCTGTTTTACAAAATGTAGTTTTAAATCAGCAAATTTTGGCGGTTGCGAAATTAAGAACTGTTATTTTGAAAATACTGTTTTTGACAATAATCTATATAAAGATGCATCAATTCAACAAAGCATTTTTAATAACTGCGTTTTTTCTGATGAGAAATTTCTTGTTAGTATGTACGATTGTTCATTTATCAACTGTAAAATAAAAAATTGTAGTTTTGAGATGTCAACAACTGAAAAGTTGTCTTTCAATAGATGTTTTATAGAAAATGTAGATTTTGCAACAATGCATGCAGAAATGCATTCATTTATTCACTGTGATTTAAGAAATGTATGCATAGGTAGTAGTTACATTTTTGGATACTTGATTTGTCACACAAATTTAGAAAATATGGTTCTCCTATATCGTGGCGAAAAAGTAAGTTTAGATAAATCAAATATACAATCTCTTTATTCGCAAGAAAGATTCTATGAATTTATTAATGCTAATATTCTTCTTGGTAATTATAATATTATCTTACCTCTTATCAAAGAATCATTTAAAAGATTAGTTGACTTTCCGCAGTTTATAAGAAAAAGTGAAATAGAAAATATACTTAATTGCATAATTTTTTACTTCAAGAACGAAGTAATCCCTTTTCATCAGTTCGTTGACATTTTCCATTTCTTTACAAATAATAATTGGCAGCAATTTGATATATCAGAAAGAATTAATTATTTATCAAAATTAGAAGTGTTAAGAATAATGTTAGAATCAGGAGAATATGATTATAACTTTATTCAATGTATTCCTAATGTCATAACATCAAAGATTGAAATGTTTTTTCAAACAGAAGATCATAATTCCGCTTTAGAATCTTCAAAAACAATATTTGATATTGCATCCGAAATATTAAATTTTAAATTTACCTACAGCTTAATTAGTGAAAGAAAAGGTTCTTGGATATTATTGTACACAATTCCAACTGTTGTCGTGTTTTTAATACCTAAAATTATTAGAGAATTCCATAATTTAAAATGCACTATGAAGATTCAAAACTCTTTATGTGATAGAATAATAAAACAGTTAGAGAAAACAAATCTAAACACTAAAGATATAGCATATCTCGCACATACAGCCAAAATAGCACTATTAAATGAAAAAAAAGATGAGTTATCAGAGGCCTTGAAACTTATAAAATTAATTGAAATTGACATTTAATAACTTATTAATATTTAAAAATAGTAAGTCTTTTTTAGATGTTAAATTTACACGAAAGGTATAGAATCCCTCTAATATGTATCCATACCTTTCATGTGGGATTGTAATGATATCAGTCTTAATTGCAATATGTTGTGCTGCTTTTACACCATTTAAGTTCTTTAGTTTGCTGTACGGGATACCCAGTAAAGTAAAATAACTACTGTTACTGTCACTAATATACAAATCTGTTCCCATAATCAAAGTCTTTAATAGTTCATAACACTGTTTAATTTTTTTTATATTTTCACTTATTAAGTTATTTATTTCTAAAAGATTTTGTATTGAATAAATTTCTTTAAAAATATCTATCTGTATACAAGAAATACTTCCAATGAATGATACAGATAAATTTTCTATGTCGTTTATAATATCCTTATTAGCATATACCAAGCAATTTTTTATTCCATTTAAGAAAAGTCTTTTGGATATCGATTCTACTACAATCATTTTATCATTTTTTCTTTGAAGATCAAATAAAAAACTATTTACAATATGGTTACTTGTATCCCATACCATTCCGCCATATAGATAATCAACCACTAACCAAATATTAAGTTCATTACATAATGCAACAATTGTTTCGTAAGTTATCTCTGCAATAGATATGCCTATGCCAAATAATGGATCTGTGATTATTACTATATTTATCTTCTTATCAATTATGAAATTTTTAAGCATATCTGAATCTATTTGTAAACATGACGAATAGATATCTGTGTTTAAAAAGTGATAATTCAACCCTATATTATTAAACACATTAATGTAAGTAAAATAAGATGGATTAAATACTAAAATGTTGTTATTGTTTTTATTTTTTAAAGCTAAAAATGTCAGAAATAAACCAGAAGTCCCATTATTCATTATGCAAAATTTTTCCTCATCAATAACTTCATGAAATACCTTATGTACATTTGATGTGAAATAACTTTTGATTTCTTGAAGTTCATCTGAAAAAATGTATTTGTTCTTATTCTTATCTATATTTTCTTTACACGGATTCAATAGCTTATTAGGAAAACTTATTTCGTCTTCAGATTTATTCCAATCAGATATAAAGAAACTATTTGTAGTAAATAATCTAAGAATTTCGTCTATTTCAAATTCCAAAGGAGTAATTTTGTTAAAAAGCAATAGTCACCTCCGCAACATAATTAATAGTTATCCTTTATTCAAAACATAAAATCCTATAGAAAAAAATTTGAACTATTTTTCATTTCTATTTTCATTTAGGCAATTTTGAATATAAAAGTTCAAGGTATTTTCATAATCAGATAGCATCTGATTAGCATCTTTATTATTCCTATGAAATCTTATATGAACGCTGTCTTTAAGCCTTTTTTTTTCGCTTTGCATAAAATCATCCAAATTTTCGGTAGGAGCTATAATATTTCCATCATGAATATACATTGTAATAAGGGGATTTATATAAACAAAATCGTTCACACCAAACCATTGGAACGGAGGTATAGGTGCAATTGGACTTCCGTTTTTGAAAACATTTATAATATTAAAATTTATTTCTATGTTGTTTTTTTTGTACAAAGGCTCAATATCTTTAAGGAATTTGTTATAATTTATATTTATTTCTGATTTTAGCTCTTGAGAAGAATTCTTCGAATAATATAAACAAAGTTCATTAAAAACTTCATCTTCATTATTTGGATCTAGAGCATATATCGTTATCTTTGGAAGCATATTTGCAATTGATTGTTGAATATCTGTTTGCTCAAACCATTTAACTACTTGTTTTAAATCAATAAGAAAAATAATAATCTCACTGTTTTTCTTGATATTACTGAGTTGGTCACGTAAATCAGTAGCGTATCTATTTAAGTACAAATTGACACCCTTTTTGCAAAGGTCTGGGCATTCAATAACATTTTCGATTTCATCCTGAGTTTTTTTTTTAATATCATTAGCATGCGTATTCCTTTTTTTAATAAAGAACCCCACACCAGTACTTATAATAAGTGCTGATCCAGCCATTATTCCGAGATAAACAGGTTGTTCAATTTGAAAAAGAATACCAAAGCATACTATAGCAATTGAAAATAAAATAAATCCTAAAAGTGAAAAAATAATTACCCAAAGATAGTGCTTAGTATCAGGTTCAAGGTTAATATGTTTTAAATTCATTTTCTTTTAAAACACCTCCATAATTAATTTTAAATTCTTCAAAAAAATATAAAAATTTTAACCATCCTATCTTTTTCACTATGTGAATATAGATTATTAATTTAACCTTAAAGGGCATTGAGCACCACACCTAATACACGTTTTACAATCTAATACATTTTTTTTATCGAATATCCCTCCTCTAACTACACAAGTTTTTCCACCCTGCCTTAAATCGGAAATGATGTTATCAATTTCATTGCATTTAGGAATATTGCATATATCAAGACTGTGAGCAACTATTCTGGCTGTCTGAAGTTCTTCAATAATATCATCTATTGTCGGAATTCCTCCTGTATGCTCTACTCTTGTGACAGGGTTCAAAACCCCTATATTACAATGTAAACCTAGCACTGTCATTGCAATTGCACTAGAAACATGATCAAATCCTATAGAAGCATCTGTTGAGACAGGTAGTGGCATCATCGGTGTAGAGTGGTCAATAATTTCAGCAAATTTTGGTATGTAGTTCAACTGAATATGCCCTAAACCTTCACGTATGCACAAAACACCTGCATTTTTAGCCTTTGATATCCAAATCTCTTGTGCTTTCAATTCCATAACATGAGCTTCATCTAATGCTTCAGAAATCCGTGAAGGGCGAAAAGTCGAACCTATGTCTAAAGTAATTCCGTATTTTTTAAGTATATTTAAAATGTCATCAAAATGCTCAGCAACGATATTGTGGACACGCTTATTCAACAGCATATCTTTATACAGAAGTGAACCAGTCCAGGAGGTAGAAGGTTTTTTTCTTATACTACAAGCAGTTTTCCAATTATCATGTGATGTTGTAGGATGGAATAACATAAGACGCACTCCACAAAGAGCCATATGTTCTATACTGTCAAAAAGTTTGTTTTTGTCAACTCCATATATGGGATCAAATACCTCCATAATTGGTGAGGTTGCAATAACTACCTTGTGACTAAAATTACGTGCAATATACGCATATAATCGTTTATCCCATTCATTAATGGTATCTTCACCCATATGTGTATGATCAAAAATTATATCTGGTAAATATGGTAGAGATATTAATTTATCAAGTTTTTTCTTTTCTGACTCCAGCTGCGATATATGAGAAATACCTGTGTTGATAGCTACTTTAATTAAAGCAGAACCATCAGATGTTTGCCCTAAAAGCTTAGAACATTCACCATTATTTATGAAGCTAAGCCCTTTATTTTTCACCAATAGTTTTGTAGCTTGCTCTACAGAAATCATACCGTGCTTGATTTCGTATGTATGGTGCAAATTTGTTAAATCAAAATCATACCCTATAATGTTGTTAACCATAAATAACCAACCATTTCCTTATCTCAAATTTTTCAAAAATAAAAATATTATTTTTTTTATATTTAGTTAACTGATTACATGTAAACGAAATGTGTCTAAGTTTCTTTATTCTTCCTGCCATAAATGATGAGAACATTCTACCCATTTCAGATGGAACTTTACTAATTATATCGTTGATAAATTGTGAGTATCCCAGTAAATAATAAACCAGCTTTTCAGAATAATTAAACAATATATTATTAAAAATTGCTAGAATAAACACCAAATTGAAAAATATTGTTTTATTAAGATATTCACACATAGCTTTCATCAAGACTTGATAAATTATATATAACATTTGGTGCTTCCCTCATGAATAATTATTTTGGAACATAAATACTAAGTTTGTTTCTATTTTTTTCTAGTATTTTATCAAAGCATTCTCCTTGATATGAAACTAATTTAGCTCCAGCTTTAGTTTTATTTGAGGCTACAAAAGGTTTATTGCTTTCTATACCTGCAGTAGCTTGAGGTGCTGTGTTACAACCAAAAATTGTAAATAAATTATCAATCACACACATATAGTGAGTTAGTAATAATGGTTCATCAGGTATATCAGCATACTCCACCACTGTACTAATATTGTTATTTAAATTTCTTTTGATAATTTGATCAAGATTCTTGTCTTCGTCTTCAAGAATATTGTCTTCTTTTGATTTAATGATAAGCTGGATTTTTTCTATACATATTTTATGGAATCTGATCTCATTTAGTAGTACATTTAAATTTGATACAAATATTTTTCCCTTACTTGCGTATATTTTCAGAACATTAATCGTCGGCTTTGGATAATACTCTACTAGATAACTCAATACGTCTTCCCATGCTTTCCCGATACTCTCATAATCTTTAATATGTGGCGCATGGCATGGGAATTTATCCTCCCATGAAATATTAATAAAAGGACATTCTGTCTCTAATAATTCTGAGGGAGCAATACAAAAAGGACAACCAGTTTCAGAATACATAGTATTTATTTTAAGATACTTATTTCTTTTTCTAGTAATAAGTTCCGAAATACATGAAAATATTAAAGTTACCACTGAGCCTATAATGGATGAAAATACTGCTGTCCAAAACACATCGATAACTTGTGTTTTATGTATTTTGATAAAATAAATCCATAATAAAAAAAGAATCATTATAACAATACTTAATACTTGAACCCATATCCAATGCGAGTAATATAACTTATTTATCCAATACTTTGAATTTGAGTTTTTTTTATTTTCAAACGACATGCTTTCCTCCATTATTTTTTAATTACTGTTTTTATGAGCAATTAAAAAAGTATGACAGTTTCTTTTTAATATGGATTTATGTTTTAGGTATGTTTTCTCTATGAGTTGAATCCCTGTTAGGAACTCTGAATCATCTAACATTCCGAGATTTGAAGATTTTCTTAAACGATATTCTTCTAGGCATTCATTTTTTGGAAGTTCGATTTTGGTTTCTGTTCTTTTTGTATTAATATCAGTAAATTTTATTAATTCATCTTTTATCTTATCGATAGTTGGATAACGTAATAGATCATTTTCTAATGTTTTGGGCCAAAATGAACTCGTCAATCTGTTTTTTAAATCTCCATGAGAACAAGTTTTAATTATGAAACAACCATTAATCTTTAATACTCGGAATACTTCGTTGAAAGCAGTATATCTTTCAGCATCAGACATTTGGTGTATCACTGACATCATTGTACAAATATCAAACGAATTATTATCAAATGGCAAGTTAGATGCATCACAATGTCGTGTATTGATGATTTTTGAGGCTTGTTCGAGTTGGCTTTTCGATTTATCTACACCTATTACCTCAAATCCTCGTTCTGACAATGCCTGGGCATAACGTCCACTACCACAACCAATGTCAAGTATGTGCGTTGTATCAATTTTACAATTTTTAAGAACTATGGCAAGTGTACTGTTAAATTCATTTTTTTTGTCTAGTCTAACTGTATCGTATATTGGGGCAACTTTTTGATAGTACGATTCGTAATCAAAATTCCTCATTTAATTTTTCCTTTAGTTTATTTCTTTGACTCATCTATGTTTTTAAGTGAACTGAAAAATCATACTGACTTATAAGTTCATCAACAAGATTGTTCCCACTTGAAATCACAATTGCTTTTTTTTTCGGCCCTTGTTCAAGACCCTTTTCAAGTATTTTATATATTTCTTCGGAAGGTTTCCAAGTAATTCCTATATAATCAGTAAGAGATTTTTTGCGATACCAAAACACTTCTGTATACTTTCGAGCAATATCAGAGTTTGACATCGTTTCTACTTCGACAGTAAATGTCTCAACTTTTGCAGAAAAAGAAGAAATTAATGATAAAATCTCATCGTAGGAAAGTGAACGATTATCTGATGTGCATACGGCACTTTTCAACAAAGATGTCGCCATTGTGCCTTTCTCGTCAAACAGATTGTTATAGACATCAAAGCCTATATTCAAGGAACTATCATGAATGGTTATTATTCGCAAGAAATCAGGAAGGCTACCATAGTCTCGATTAGACCACAACTCAATAGGACGCAGATTCATAAATTCTCGTATAACAGCAAAATTACCATCTGGTAGTGTATAAGCACCGTGATACTCACAAGTTAACTCGTGTGCGACAAAATAGTTGGTTTCGCTATACGACCATAGAAGTCCAGCTAGCATTAATGCCTTACGAGCTTCCTTCTTGTTGTCATGCATATCTACTGTTATTGTTTTACTCACATCAGAATCAGCCAAAATGAAGTGCTTACCAATATGTTCAAAATAATGGTTATTGTTGAGAGCAGATATCCCTTCCAAAAAAAGCAGGATTTTCTCCGCAATATCACTTTGATCTACATCCTCATCTACTAGACCATTTACCAAATGATGTGACATTCTCCACAATTGTGTGGGTCCGTAAAAGGCTTCCCGCCATTTATTTTGGTTGCCATGTAAACCTGCCTCATTAATCTGAGAGAAGAACTCCTTTACAAAGATATTTCGGACTGGAAATATTACGGTTCCAGCACGAACAGGCCATTTTATACTATCTGTCAAACCAACTGGAATAGCTACAGCTTTTGCAAAATCTATTAGTTGTTGTTTTTTATCAATCAAGTACATCTAAAGTACCCTCCTCTCCATTTAGAATTACACGGTCACCGTCTTTGAGTATGTTAGTAATATTCTCAATATTTACAATGCCCGGCACGCCTATTTCCCTAGCAACAATAGCTGTGTGACATAAAATACCACCCATTTCAGCAATTAATGCTCCTGCCTTGAGCAAAGGCACGGTCCATGCAGGTGATGAGGCGTAAACGACTATGACATCGCCCACTTCAACTTTTCCAAAATCAGCTGTGGTCTTTAATACTTTAACCACACCTTCGTAAATTCCACTTGAAACAGGCAATCCTTTGAATTGTCTTGTCTTTTCAAACATAAGTCTTTCTCCTTAATGTCAAGTAGTTATTTGACGTACTTGGACTATCCAAACCTTTTCATCTGAAAGAATCCATTCTAAATCAAGTGGGTAACCAAATTCCACCTCAGCTGATAAGGCAATGGTTCTCAGTTGCTCAAATAATGGCTCATACAGCACAAATTTGTCTTTTTTTATTAGTATGCTGTGAGGAATAGATGTTCCAGCAGTAACGGCATCGCTTGTCTTTTCTTTATATTCAATGAGAATTATTGAAGTATCATTAGATACAGGATGTTTTGTAAATATTACACCGGAAATGTCAGGACTAATGTACTGTTGAATCAACACTGCCATCTTTATTTCTGAATGGTCGATTTGTTTAAACTTGCAATAACTCAAAACTTCCTCAGCGAATAGGCTACTCAATACATTGTCGATAGTCTTGTCCAAATCTTTTTCATCATAGCAAACTTCAGAAGCAAATAGCCCTGCAAAACTGACTGCAGAATCTTCTACAGTGGTAGATGAACGGGCTATTATGGGGTAATGAATATTTGCTTGCACATAATCTAACAACTCTTTTTTTGCTACTTCCATATCTACGTCAGCACTTGATAGCAATACAACGCTTTTGGGGATATTTATATCATCAACCATTTTTGACAATAACGAAAGGTTGAATGCCTTATTACCTACAGATAATCTTCCACTTCTATGAATTTCATTAAAGCCTAAAACGAATGATTTAGTCATTACTAACTGCTCCTAGTGAATAATATACACAAGATGACCTAAAAAAAACAGAGATTATATTGATTAAAGTTGTTTTACATAGAACATTGCTGACATATTTAAGCGTATGGGCATTCCTCTCCCGCAAACGATGATTCGCTCCGTTTAGAACACTAACAGTCCCAAAGGTTTTATGAGTTGGTGTCAGTTTAAGCATCAAGAGCCTCCAATAATCTTAATTTTTCAATATACCTCAATATAATTAACTTGACTTTGAATCTTTTATTTCATAAAATCTTCAAATGTCAGTTATTTTAATAAACCTAATTACAAGTCATAGGTTAAAACCTCACTGTAGAACAAGTTTATAAAACAAGGTGTTTTTGTCAAGATTTTTTTTTAGTTTTTCAAAAAAAAATTTATCCTGATTAAAAAATCTCAAACTTTATTTCGTATTTTCTCAAACTATTTAGCGGTCTTTAACTATACCCGGTAATCCTGAAAGCAAATCAATAGAACCCTTCTGGCGATATGCCATCTCTGCTTTTGAAAAGAGTTTCCTGAGTTGGTGTGGGAATAACCCCGAGAGTCGCCCCGAGATGTATAAGAATATGGATAGTAAAACTTTAGTGCGGAAATTTGGTGAAAAATTTCCTACTTGGGATGAGTTCACCGAGAAATTGGATAAGTATGTGGAGTATTGGAATAACAAACCCAGAGCATCGTTGGTTACAATAGAAGGAGAGCAACTTTCACCACTTCAAGCATATACTCAGGTTGAACATGTCATTCCCAACAAAACAGAACTACTCAGCAAAATGCTTTACCCTTATATTGAGATGAGGACTGTTCAACGAAGCATGATTGAGAAAAATGGTGTATTGTATTGGCATCCGAGTTTCGCAAGTATGATTGGACAAAAAGTCGGCATCTACTATGATGAAAAGAACCTATATGAAATTACCGTGTGCAATGCAAGAGGTCAGATACACCCTGAGAAAGCCATTGCAATCGATCCGGGACTTCAAAGCGGAGATGATTTAACAGCACTTATTGAAAACAATCGAAGAGCCAAAATAGGAAAACTATATTATCTGGCACTTTCTGATGTTGCCGGTGCTATGAAAACAGAGAAAATGCTGAAACTTTTGAGCAAGGAATTACTGCCTCTGTCAAACACGAAAGAAGCTGAGGACATAAAATACCTGAGCTTTGAAGAGGCTTTGGATGCTATATCAAGCGAGTATGAAGAGATAAACGAAAGTAGCGATAGTATCCCTGCTCTTGAAAATCAAAGCTCAGAAACCTATGACTTAGAAATGACTGACGAAGAAAAAGAACTCAGAGAAAGTCTGAAAAAGGAATTAGAATGGATGTTCTGATGAAAAATAACCACAAATCAAAAATGAATAATAAAGGAAGGTAACCAATGAAAACTCATCAATTAGTTGAGATTGAAAATGTCAAAAACGCTAACAAAGCCCTAAAAAATCTTTTAGAAAGGACTCGTTCAGAAATTGTAGGTTTGGGTCTTTTCTATGGAAAGGCAGGTCTTGGAAAAACAAGGTGGGCTTTTAAAACTGCCCTTGAGAATGGATATGTCTACATGAGATTAGAATGCAATGCTACTGTGAGGGACTTTTTATGTTCTTTGCTCTGCAAACTGCTCCACATCACAAATTCGAATCAGGAGATTAAAGGTTCCAAGAATGAGATTTATCTTCAAATTTTGGATATTTTACAAAGAAAC
This sequence comes from Candidatus Cloacimonadota bacterium, assembly GCA_009777575.1. Classification (GTDB taxonomy): domain Bacteria; phylum Cloacimonadota; class Cloacimonadia; order Cloacimonadales; family WRIO01; genus WRLO01. Next base: position 13,475 of record WRLO01000057.1, on the reverse strand, counting down.
AAAAATATAACCATATTTTTGGATGAGTCAGATTACGCTTTTCAAAATCGAAAAATCCTTTCTACGATACGAGACTTCGTGGATATGTCACTCGTTAGTTTTGTGTTAATAGCTATGGAGCAAGCTAAGGATAAATTAAGATCATTGCCTAAACAATACTACGACAGGGTTAACTGCTATTGTATGTTTAACAGTTTGAGTCTGTCTGATGTAGAAAAACTTGTGAACGAAGTTTGCGAGGTATCGGTTGATCATGAGATTCTGAAGTACATATTCTCTCAAAGCAATGGTACTATGAGAGTTATATGCAAATTTATTGAGGCGATCGAAAAAATTGGAAAAAGACTCAAGAAAAGCGAACTCATCTTTGAGGAGATAAAGGACATCATTACTAAAGTTGAAGGTTGAAATGAATAACTACGATAGAATAATGAACTTTGTGAATAAGTCAAAGCAACCTTTTACTGTTAAAAAGATTATAAAAGAACTTGAGTTGTCATCCACTAACATAAGAAGCCATATAGAAAAAATGATTAAAAATGGAAATATAAGGCAAGTAGGAACAGCAAGATGTCAAAGGATTTATTGCTCACAAAATTACCAAGGAGACGGCGTTGAATTTATGTCTAACTATGACAAAATAATGCACTTTATCAATAATTTAAAGCAACCTTTCACTGTAAAAATGATTGAAAAAGAGCTTAATTTGACATATCATACAGTAACTCAATGTATTCATAGAATTGTTTTGAAAGGGAATATCAAATTGATTGATGTTCATAAAAATGCAAAAGTCTATGTCCTAAACACAAATCAAGAAAATGTCGCCTATATTATGACCAGTTACGATAAAATAAAAAACTTTGTCATCAAGTCAACCTCTCCTTTCACAATAAAAGAGATTGCCTGTGAACTTGATCTATCGCCACCTGCAGTAAGAAAGCATTTTAAAGGTATAATCAAAGAAGGACTTGCTATGCAGGTAGGAACGGCAAAAACTCCAAAGCAGTATTGCTCAAAAAACCATCAAGGAAATAATACATTCATAATGACTAACTACGATAAAATAATGAATGCTATCCTCTTTTCAAGTTCGCCTTTCACTACACAACAAATTGCCAGTGAGTTAGATTTGCCTTATGGTATGGTAAAAAGACATCTTTGCAATCTACGAAAAAAGCGTCATATTAAGCAGATATACATTGAGAATGGGTTTAAAGTTTATGTCTCAAACATTTTTCAAGGCAATATCCCTGCAATAAAGAATAGCTACAATAAAATAAAAAACTATATCTACTATTTAAGTAGACCTTTTACTGTGAAAATGGTTATCGATGAACTTGGGATTAGTCACGATGCCGTCAGGAAATACTTCCCAGAAATGATAAAAGAAGGATATATAAAGTTTATTGGCAGAGACAAAATGACAAAAGTCTATATCTTAAACAGACAATATGGAAAAGAATCAATAAAGAAAAGGTGAGACTTTGATTATTTAAGGCATAGGAGTGATTTTTTGAACTCTCTTTACTTTAACCGGTTGTTATTATCAATTTAATTGATTTATTCTTGCTCTGCTAAGAAACAAAGAGAACGAGTATGATTATTTAGCAAATGGGTTCAAAAAGAAGCTGGTTGACCTTGCGAACTATCTGTTAGAAAGGAATTAATAAGATTTGTATATACTATAATCACCTATAAAACTTTATTAATATAAAGTGAAGAAAGATGCCTAAATACGAAGAAAGACCTTGCTAAGAAAACGGCATATTATAAAGTAGCACCATTAAATAATGTTATTACAAGGAGTTACCGATGTTAAAAGAAGAATTCGAAAACATGATCGGCTTCGAAATAGAGTATGACCTCTATAAAAACTGGATTGAGAAGAAATACTACGATTTCAAAGGAAACAAGCAAGATTTCGTAGAACATCTCAAAGAGAATGGCATATACGATGGACTGAAAAGGATGTATGCCCCACAAATAGCCAAGAAAATCGCTGATGAAAAAGGTCGAGCAAGACTGGAAAAGTTATGGTCTCAAACTTGGAAAACACGATGCAAACTTGCGAAAGTCAATGAAAAGATACTCAAGACGGAAAAATGGGAATATTATCTGGAAAGAGAAAAGCTCTGGAAAATAGAGCGAGAGATTGACAAAGAACGATTACAAATCATGCACAGTATATATCCCAATGACCCAAGATATTTTGGAGCGAGGGCTTAGCCCTTGCTCCATAAAGGAGAAACAATGATAAAAAAGAATAATATGGAGGTGTTCAATGAAACACGATAACGAACTTACCATAGCTGATTTTCTCAGCTTCGCAACGATTTATAATGCAATCGAACTAAATTTAAATGTCATCTGCGATGGTTTAGAAGGCGACCAAGCAGATGAGATTAGGCAAGACTTAGCAGAGATTTATGAATTAGTGGGCTCTGCGGTATCTCGACAAGACGGAACGAAACCCAAAGACTGGTATCTGCCAATTTCTGAATGTGTAGTAGCGATGACACACCAAACGATTTTAGAAATAGCAGGCAAGATATATGCCTTCAATGAAAAAGCTGAAGAAAAATATCATCTTTATAACAATGCCGAAAAAGCCATTATCCACAATATGAACGAGCCACAGCTTGACTTTGCGATTGAAATGCTACTAAACGCAAAGGTGGAGGTGTAAAATGGCTACAAGAAGTATCTTGATTATGAAAAAAGAAAACGGACTAATTCAAGCAACTTATGTGCATAGCGATGGAGATGACCACCTGCCGATTTTACAAAACTACTACAACACCCAACAGCAGGTTCAAGAACTCTGTAAACTGGGGGATTTAAGTGTGCTTGGAAGAACTACTGGCAAGTCACCCGACCAAACGAGCCATGACAATGAATTCTGCATTGCATATCATAGAGACAGAGGTGCGGAATTGAAATATGATATTTATAATTCCGTTGAGGAGGCAATATCAGATGTCAATACCGAAGTCATAGTTTATCTCTATTTCTGGGATGGAAATACTTGGTCTGTAAAGAAAGCTACACAGAGGAGATAACTATTTTCCAAAAATTAAATTTATTAATTCACTAAATATCAATAGTAAGCTTTTATAGAACACTGATAAATATGAATAGCAAGGGTTCCCAAGCAGATATTTAGTAATAACTCAAAGAGCAGGATAATCACCTTGCTCTTTTGGTTTACAAATCAATATTCATTTCCTTTATCATAAACTATGGTTAGTCTTCAAATTTCCCCCAAAAAAATAAATCATAAAACCCGCATGAATACAGGGTTTTCAGACTCTCAAAAAAAAATATTAAAAAAAGTGAAAAAAAAATGAAAGATTTTTGAAGCTTGGTTGTTATATATTACAGACCGACTAAAATAAGATATTGGTCGGACAGAATTTTGTAATGAAAGGAGCTTTACTATGAGTAATGTAAAGTCAGATGCGATTTTAGAAGCCGCAACCAAGTTGATTGTAAAGTATGGCTATCAGAAAACATCAATAGATGACATCTGTAGAGAAGCCAAAATAGGAAAAGGGACAGTATATCATTATTTTGAATCAAAAGAGGATATATTTGTAGCTATTTTGAAGAAGATTTCTTTTGATGTTTGGGATGATATGAGAAAAAAAATTGATAATGCGAATAGTTTTGAAGAAAAACTTAAAACATTTCTCACAATTCCAGTAGATTTATTAAAATCACAGAGTCAATTGTTTATGCAGGTGCTATCAAACGATTCTTTTACATTTTTGGATAGAATTAATGAATTTAAAGAAAATACGCAAAAAAACTTCTTTGAAATATTAACTTCTATTTTTCAATATGGAATAGACCACGATGTCCTAAGAGATGAATTTGCTATAAATACAACTAAAATAGTAAACTTGCTTTACAGATTAGTTGTAACAGCGAAGTTAGAGGACCAGATAGATTTAAATGGAGATTCATTTAATGAAATTGTGGAAGAACGACAATTACTTGTCGAGATTTTGATAAAAGGTTTTATAAAAAATAAGGATATGTCATGACAGTTGAATATACGAATATAAAGAGTTTTAGCTGTGGAGCTTCGGCTTTTTTTTATCTCAAAACCGACCAATATCCCAAAATAGTATACAGGCATTATAGGTTTTTATTTACAATAGAGACTTCCTATCGTCTCTACAAGAGAGTGCCTATTTTTTTGCCCACAAATCGACCAAAATACATAAATAGTAGGTAGGCATAACATGTTATTAGGAATAGAAATAAATAATATACAAGGAGTAATCATAATGAAAAAAATGATTCAAATGATGTTGATGATTTTAAGTCTATTGATTTTTTGGGTAAATACAACCCATGCAACCACAAACGGACTAACTATATCAACAGCAGTAGAGATGGCGATAGCCAACAACAACGAGCTACAAATGGCAAAAGAAGATGTCAGGATAGCTGAGCAAAACTACAGGGAAGTTCGTGGACAGCTATTTCCACAGATTAACCTGAATGCAAGCTATAAATTGACAAACAATCAATTACCAAAGTCAGCGATACCAGATTTTACTCTTTCAGGAGCTTTGGACGACCCATCAGCAAATGAAAGCATGATAGCAGGTATGCTTGACAGAATGCTTCCATCCAGTAGAGACAGAGAAGAAGTGTCTTTTGCAGGACAATTAAGCCTTTCGCAACCTTTATTTTTGGGTGGCAAACTCATGGACGGGCTTAGAGTGCTTGATAAAGTGAAGATACTGCAAGAAAAAAGGTATGAGCTTGAAATGCAAAACACCATTATAACGGTTGTAAATGCTTATTATGACTTGTATCTTGCTGAAGAGGGACTCTCTATTCAGAGACAGGCTTTATCAAATGCCGAACTGCACTTACAAAGAGTTACTAACCTATTTTCGCAAGGTCTTGTTTCTGAATACGACAAACTAAGAGCAGAATTGGAAGTATCAAGGCTTCATCCTGAAGTTCTGCACTATGAGAACTTAAAAAATTTAGCAGAAGAAAATTTCAAACGGATGACTGGAATTACAGAAGAGTTTCACTTAAATCCTGTTATCTACGAAAATTCAACTGCTTTTGCAAATTTTGAAGTAGCTCTTGATGAAGCTATTTCATCAGCGGGTGATAAGAGACTTGAACTGTTTCTTGTAGGCATTTCTACAGAAATTTATCAGGTTCAATATTCAGCAGAACAAAAAAACTTCATGCCAAATATTCTTTTGCAAGCTGATGTAACAAGATACGCTCAAAGAACAGATTCATTTAACATTAGCGGAAATGATTTTGGAACAATGGGTTCAGTGGGGTTAGTATTCCAAATGCCTTTGTTTACAGGAATGAGTAACACAGCAAAGAGGATTGGTGCTAAGCATGAGCTTCGTAGAGCTGAATATGAGTCTATGAACACCACAGAACTAATCAATCTTGAAGTTCGCCAAACATGGCAATCTTTTGACCAAAGCAAAAGGGTTTTAGAAGTTCAAGAAATGAATTTAAATCTTGCTGAGAGAGCTTTAAATATAGCTCAGTCAAGGTTTGAAAACCAAGCTGGAATACAGCTTGAAGTCTTTGATGCTCAAATTCAATATAATGCAGCACAAATTGCGTTGGCACAGGCAAGAATTGGCATAATAAAAGACTATTTCGCTTTAAATAAAGCACTCGGAAACAATCTAAATAATATAATAGGAGAACTATAATGAGAAACGAAAATCAAAAAAACGTAGTTGCGATTTCTATATCGCAAGAAACAACACAAATCAATACGATAATAATGACGCTCATCGTGTTAATAGCAATGTTTTTAACAGGCTGTGGTCAAAAAAAAGACGACCAACCCGCAAACATGGAAGCGATTCACAGAGAGCATGGCGTTCCTGTGGTGGTTCAAGAAATTGAACTGACAAAATTTGTTGTAGAACTCGAATATCAAACAACGGTTCATGGTTTCCTTGAAACAAGGGTATTTGCGGGGATCAATGACCAAGTGGAAAGTATAAACGCAAGAGTAGGGCAGGTGGTTTCACAGAATGCTGTTATAATCAACTTCCCGCAAGATAACCCACAAGCAAACTATGTTCAAACCAAAGCTGCTTTTGAATTGGCAGAACAGACTTTACGAAGAACTCAAAACCTTTTTGAAACTGGAGGAGTCTCGCAACATGATCTGGATGGTGCTGAAACACATTTTAGAGTAGCTCAGGCAAATTATGAAGCAACACAACGAGCTGTTTTTGTCAAAGCACCTATATCTGGTACAATCACAGATATTAATGTAAGACTCATGGAAAGAGTAACCGCTGGGCAGTATTTATTTACTGTTTCGCAGCTAAACACTTTACATGCTAAAATTTGGATTTCACCCAATGACATTAATAAAGTTTCCCAAAATGCAAGTGCAACTTTCAGACACAATGGGTCGCTAATAGAAGGCAGAATAGTCAATATAGGCTTAACATTGAATCCAGAGCAAAATGCTTTTGCAGCTGATATAGCTTTTGAAAACCCCAATCGAGTTGTTCGAGGAGGGCTTACTGGAACTGCAAAAATAGTTACATATAGCAATGATAAGGCTATTTCCATTCCACGAGGTGTAGTCCAAAGAGATATTGAAGGGCAAGCATTCGTGTTTGTGGCTCAAGACGGAATAGCAGTTAGAAGAGACATTGAAATCTCAAATAGGTCAGACCTACAATATGAAATTGCCAGCGGATTAGAAGTTGGTGATTTATTGATAGTTCAGGGGCTTCAATTTGTA
>WRLO01000057.1:0-6600 GCA_009777575.1 Candidatus Cloacimonadota bacterium | reverse complement strand
TAATAGCAATGTTTTTAACAGGCTGTGGTCAAAAAAAAGACGACCAACCCGCAAACATGGAAGCGATTCACAGAGAGCATGGCGTTCCTGTGGTGGTTCAAGAAATTGAACTGACAGAATTTGCTGTTGAACTGGAATTTCAAGCAACAGTGAATGGTTTCAATGAAACGAGGGTTTTCGCTGGAGTCAGTGACCAAGTGGAAAGTATAAATGCAAGATTGGGGTCGGTTGTCTCTCAGAATGCAGTTATAATCAACTTTCCTCAAGATAACCCGCAAGCAAACTATTTTCAAGCTCAAGCAGCTTTTGAATTAGCAGAACAAACTCTGCATAGAATGCAAAATCTCTTTGAAACAGGAGGTGTTTCTCAACATGAGCTTGATGGTGCTAATACTCAATTCAGAGTAGCTCAAGCTAATTATGAAGCCACACAACGAGCCGTTTTTGTCAAAGCACCAATATCAGGCACAATCACAGAAATGAATGTTCGACCTTTTCAGAGAGTAAATGCAGGTGCTTATTTGTTTACTGTTTCACAGCTTAATAGTTTACATGCCAAAATCTGGATTTCTCCAAATGACATCAATAAAGTTCCACAAAATGCAAGAGCTACGTTCAGACACAATGGCTCATTGATAAATGGTAGAGTAGTAGGCATAGCTCTAACATTAAACCCAGAGCAAAATGCCTTTGCAGCTGATCTTGCCTTTGAAAATCCCAACCAAGCTGTTCGAGGTGGACTTACAGGAACTGTAAAAATAGTTACTTATAACAATGATAAGGCTGTTTCCATTCCACAAGGTATAGTCCAGAGAGATATTGAAGGGCAAGCATTCGTGTATGTGGCTCAAGACGGAATAGCAGTTAGAAGAGACATTGAAATCTCAAATAGGTCAGACCTACAATATGAAATTGCCAGCGGATTAGAAGTTGGTGATTTATTGATAGTTCAGGGGCTTCAATTTGTAAGAGCAAATTCTCGTGTGAGTATTCAAGATTAAGGGGAAAAGGAGATTTTATGTTTTTAGCAAAATTATCAGTAAAACGACCCAAACTGATTGCAATGTTTCTGTTAGTGTTCATCATTTTTGGAGCAATGGCATATTTTGATTTGCCACTCACTTTATTGCCAAAAATGGACATGCCAATAGTTACAGTCCAGACTATTTATCCCGGTGCGGGACCTGTTGAGGTAGAGCAACAGATTACTATCTTTATTGAGGACGCAGTATCTACGGTTAGTGGAATAGATTACATTGAGTCATATTCTATGGACAATGTTTCCATTGTCACGATAGCTTTTGATATGTCGGTAGATGTGAATATCGCAAGTCAGCAGGTTCGTGACAAGGTGACCGCCATCGTAAACAATCTGCCGAGAGATGCTATGACACCTATTGTCGGCACTTTTGATATGAATGCCACACCTGTTGCGTGGCTATTATTGAGTGGAACGCAAAGTCCAATGGAACTTTACCAATATGCAAATACTGTGCTTACGGATGTTTTTTCTCAAATTCAGGGAGTTGCACAGGTAAACGTTTCGGGTAACCAAGAGAGAGAAATTCAAGTAATTTTAGACCCACAAGCCGCTCATGCGAACAATGTTTCATTACCTATGATAAGTCAGATTATAGCAACAAACAATATAAATCTGCCAGCTGGCACATTTTCGGTGGGTGGCACGGTCTTATCTGTGAGGGTAGTTGGTGAGCTTGCTGATATAAACACCTTAAAGAATCTATCCGTCCCGACACCTAACGGAAATAGACGATTATCCGATTTAGCAACCATTGTTGATACAGGAACAGAGATTACAGAAAGAACAGTGTTTCTCGATAAGATAGCAGAGGAAAGGCACACTAATGTCATTGTTATAGAAATACTTCCAAGTTCAAACGGAAATTCTGTGCAAATCTCAAAAGCTATGCACAGGCAGTTAAACAACATCAAATCGGTTTTACCTGTGGGTATGGAATTGACAGTCATTAGAGACTCATCAGAGTTTGTTGAAGGTTCTATTAATGATACGATGAGCGACATTTTTTTGGGAATCTTACTGACAGGGCTGCTCCTGTTTATTTTTTTAGGTGATTTAAGGTCAACATTGATAGTAGCATTGGCAATGCCAATGTCCATCATATCTACCTTTATGTTGATGCAGTTTTTTGGATTTTCGTTAAATGTCTTGAGCTTGCTGGGGCTGGCAACTTCAATTGGAGTTTTGGTGACCAGCTCTATAGTGGTATTGGAAAATATTTACCGCTACAAAGCAATGGGGCATGACAAAAAGTCGTCAGCGGAAAAAGGAACTTCTGAAATAGTAGTCGCAGTTTTAGCTTCCGTTCTGACAAACCTTGTAGTTTTCATTCCAATAGGAACAATGGGTGGTATGGCGGGACAGCTATTTGTAGAATTTGGTTTAACAGTAGTTTTTGCGACAATCTTTTCTTTGCTCATTTCATTCACATTGACTCCTATGCTTGCCTCCATCATTTTACCTGAAAATATCAAGTCAACTAAGATGTCGTCTGTTGTGGACAAAATGATGAAAGGATTAGAAAAGGTTTATTTAGGAACGCTCAATTTTGTCGTTAAAACCAAAGGAAAAAGTATGGCTATACTGGGTGGAACAGTGTTGCTTTTCATTTTCAGTCTTTTCTTATTTACTCGAATAGGGTTTGAGTTTATGCCTGCAATGGATCAAGGTGAGCTTAACATCAGAGTGGAATTTCCAGTGGGACAGCATTTAGACGAAACTGCTACAATGATGCAGAGAATAGAGAATATCATTGCTCAATATCCTGAAATTGAATATATCATCACAAATCTAGGCAAAATGGGTGGGATGAACACAGGAATGCACTTGGCTTCGATGGATATAAAAGTAGTAGATCATGCTGAAAGACAATATACAGCACAACAAATAGCTGACAGAATGATAAGAGATTTGGCATTTATTCCTAATGCGAAAATTCGCGTTGCAGCAGAATCAAGTGCTGGAGGAGGCGGTAGAGACCCGATTTCCTTAAGAGTATCAGGGCTTACAAACGAAGGGTTAAATGATTTAGCATACGAAATAATGGAAAATATCAGAGACATTCCCGGTTTGATAAACCTTGACACTAGTGTTCGCCCTGGAAGACCAGAGCTGGTTATCAGCCCTATCAGGGAGCAACTTGCGTTAACAGGTGTGAGTGTTTCAGAAATTGCCATCGGTGCAAGAGCTTCTGTCGAAGGTTTAGTTGCTTCTCAATTTAAAGAGGATGGGAACGAGTATGACATTCGTGTGACTGCAGACGAAATCGCTTACGCCTCTCCTGATAGATTCAGAAGTTTGTCTTTGATGACATCAAGAGGCAGGTTTCAATTGTCCCAGCTTGTGGAAGTTGACATTGTCGAAGGCGTAAATCAAATCACTCGCAGAAACAAGTCAAGAGCAATAGAAATCACAGGTTCACCCGCAACTGGCTATCCTTTAGGTGATATAACCAGCGAAATAGATAAACGCCTTGCTGAAATAGAAATTCCTGTAGGATACAATGTTCGCTGGGGTGGAAGTGCCGAAAGCATGAACGAATCAGTTGTGGAAATGGGTAAGGCATTTATCATTGCAATATTGCTTCTTTACATGCTACTAACAGCAATTTTAGAAAGTTTCAAACAGCCAATTTTGATTATGTCATCGATTCCTTTTGCTTTAACAGGCGTGTTTCTAATCCTTTATATAACAGGTCTGAGCATGAATCTAATGTCTATGATGGCGATTATCATGCTTATCGGAATTGTGATAAATAACAGTATTTTGATACTCGACTTTGCTAACATGAAAGTTCGTGAAGAAGGTTTGCCTATGAAAGAGGCATTATTGTTAGCTTGTAGCGTGAAACTAAGAGCAATTTTGATGACGAATATTGCTATGATTTTTGCAATGTTACCTATGGCTCTTGGTATGGGAGAAGCAGGTAAAGAATTTAGACAATCGATGGGGATTGTAAGTATCGGCGGACTGCTGATGTCAACTTTCTTATCACTTTATGTTACACCTGCACTGAGCTATGTGACTACAAAAACTAAAAAAATGGCGAAAGCCAAAATATAAGAACAAGGAGGATTTTCAAATGAAGAAAATCACAACACTGTTGTTTGCTACGATCCTGCTTTGCGGCGTAGCGTATGCTCTTGATGGATTGACCGTAGGAGCAGAGTATAGGGTTCGTGACTTTGATGCTGATGAAGTGAGCGAAGTTATGGACGTGAGATTGAATGTCGCTTATGAAGGTGCTTTTATGGAAGAAGCACTGGAAATTGAAGCGGAAGTAGGTTTTGGAATGCAGAACTTTGACGACATGAGAAATGGTTTGGATGTTGAGCTACAAGCAAGGTATTACTTTGATGTATCCGCAATCTCTACGATGAGTTTTATTTTGAATAGTAAAACTTCTATCCCGTTTGATGATGAGAAAGGCTATCATGGTATAGCTGGCTTTAGCAACAAACCTATAAGCTGGCTTAAACCAGGGGTTCATCATGGTCATGAGCTGAGTTTTGGGAAAATCAATATACAAATTGATGTTCCTTTATTATTAGTTCACGATACGATGGATGCTTTTGATATTGTTGGAATTGACTTTATCTTAAGCTTGAACGAAAGAAAAGGCAGAGGTTTGTATCAAAGAGGGAATGTCAGTGGTTTTGCCAATGGCTTCGGAGCAGAATTTAAGATGGAAAGCATAATAACTGACCCATCTGATAGTGATTTTGCTCAAAGACTTGAAATCACACCATTCTTCGGGCATAACCTATTGTATGCAGAGGTGGAAGTTGGCTTACCTTTGTATGAAGATGGTTTCGACTTGGAAGGTATGACTATCAAACCGAAATTTGAGATGGACATACCACCAGTGAATGGGTTGTCAATGTATCTTGATATGCCTATTTCTAATATCGGAGCAGATGTAGGTGACCCTGTGTTTGGTGTCGGATTTGGTGTCAATTTCAATTTCTGATATTAAAAAGCATAACCAACTAAATTACTTTACATGCAGAAGGACTGTAAAGACTATGGATATGCTCTTTTTTGGAGGTGATGGGCGAGGAAACTCGCCCATCATCAAATTTATAAAGAATCGTAGAACTATTTTTCAACTTACAATTTATTAACATTAGCTTTGTTAACTCATTCGACATCAAAAAACGCTGTTTTTTAGGTTTAAATAAAAAATATCAGGAACTTTTGTTCGCAATTTCTGGAACTTTATGTGCAAAATGATTTATATTATTTACTATAAATATGTTACAAGTGCATCGCTCTCATTTTAGCACATAAAGTTCCAGAAATTTTTAGTCTCAAAAAAACACTTATCTTGTTGCCATAAAACAACTAACCAAAATCTAACTAAAAAATCTCGGCGAACAAAAGTTCCAGAAATTTGACACATAAAGATCCAGAATTTTATTTTTCAATTAACATCTTGTAAATAAATGAGATAGAATGTCATGACCTCAAAAAGCCCGTTTTTTCAATTTTCACAAAAAAATGGGGCAAGACTGGAAATTTCTGGAACTTTAGTTCGTTTTTTCTGGAACTTTATAGCGCCTTATAGTAGGGGCGTATTGCATACGCCCGATATTGACCGCAGTCCAAAAAAACAATTCCGTAGGGGCGTATTGCATACGCCCGATATCGACCGCAGTCCAAAAAAACAATTCCGTAGGGGCGTATTGCATACGCCCGATATCAACCGCAGTCCAAAAAAACAATTCCGTAGGGGCGTATTGCATACGCCCGATATCAACCGCAGTCTAAAAACCAATTCTGTAGGGGCGTATTGCATACGCCCGATTCCATGTAGACATATCCATACGCCCCTACAAAACAGCAAATATAGATGAAAAAAATTGTATATCTCAATAAAAACGCTAATTATCTTGAAAACATTCTTTTTATAAATATTGTTTAATTAAATCCTCAACATCGACTATAATTTGATCAAAATCGCTGTGTAGGTATAAATTATCATTAATTTTGTCTATAGTATTTAATGTTTCCTTTTGCCATGATTTCGTTTTTAATTTTTCAAGTGCTTCAAATATTTTTGCATCATCGAAATTTTCAGATGCCTCTTTAATAATATTCAACTGTTCTAATAAAAACACGGTATCCTCATTAATTAATTCATCTTCTTCATAAACAATTTCTTCGTTACAAAATTTTAATAAAATAGATTCTAACAAATTAATAAAATCATCAATATGTTCTGAAATAAAGTCTAAACATTCATCTAGTCCAGCATTTTCTAGTTCTGCAGCTTTTTCTGAGGCAACCTCTTCTCCGATACTTGCCAAGACAGATTTAACTCCGTGTACGGTAGTAGTAAATAATTTTAAATTCTCTTTAGGGGACTTTTCTTTCAAAAAATTTATGGTATTTTTAATATCTTTTTGAGATATTTCAATTAGTTTTTTTTCCATGTCAACAGAAGTCTGTTCTGTCTTCACAAAATTATTTTTCTTAAATTTATTATGTTCATCAATATTTCTATCTCGGACATAAGTATTCATAATAGTATTTAGTTCTCTGATATCTATTGGTTTTGA
>WRLO01000056.1 GCA_009777575.1 Candidatus Cloacimonadota bacterium | reverse complement strand
CATAGAATCTGGCATAAAAAGCCAAGAAGGTTTTGTCGCACCTATTGTTATTCCTCACAAATTTGAAGAAAATGATAACGATGCTTCTGTTTCAAAGATAATCGACTATTTTCGTCTTCATTTTTCAGATAAGGTTAGTGTGATTAATCTTGATTTCGGAGACATTGATGTAAGTGGGAAAGTGATCGCAATAAATGAAAAAAAGGATTAAAGACATATCCAAAACAAAAATACCAGAGGTCATTTGGTTTGGAATAACGAACCTCGATCGTAGGGAACTGATTTATCTGTTCCGAAATATAATGTGTTTACACAGATTTTATACGGAACAGATAAATCAGTTCCCTACGGGTTTTGTACGGAACGCATTAATGAGTCCACTCCGAAAAGTCAAATTGAATTAAATTTTGCATAAAAGTAGCATCTTAATCTATAGCACCACCCGTCATTGCGAGCACGTAACATTGTCTATGACGCACTAAACTATGCCGCGAAGCAATCCAGATTACGCATCCTAAATGTCTATTTAATTGCACATTAAGAGCAGAAAAAACGATTTTTAGGTTACGAAATCTGGATTGCTTCGCGGCATAGTTTGGTGTGCCGTAGACAAGGATACGTGCAGCAATGACGGGTAGTGCAGTAGAAAAAGATGGTACATTCGGGCAAAATGACTTTTTGGAGTGGGCTCATTAATGAGTCCACTCCGAAAAACCCCAATCCGTAGTGCCAATCTCCGATTGGCTAATTTTATAGGCTTAAATTTGCGTTTAAAGAGCCAATCGGAGATTGGCCCTACTTCGATGATCCCTAAAAAACAAGCCAATCGGAGATTGGCACTACGGATTGTGGTTTTCGGAGTGGACTCATTAATGAGTCCTCTCCGAAAAGTCATTTTGCATGGATGCACTATCTTTTTCTACTGCACTACCCGTCATTGCGAGCACGTAACTTTGTCTATGACACACCAAACTATGCCGCGAAGCAATCCAGATTACGTAACCTAAAAATCGTTTTGTCTGCTCCTAATGTGTATGTAAATCGACATATAGGATGCGTAATCTGGATTGCTTCGCGGCATAGTTTGGTGCGTCATAGACAATGTTACGTGCTCGCAATGACGGGTGGTGCTATTGATTAAGATACTACATTTAAACAAAATTTTACACAATGCGACTTTTCGGAGTGGACTCATTAATGCGTTCCCTACGAATTAGGCACATTTTAGTTAATGCTTTTATAGGAGGAAAAAAATGAAAGCAATTTTAATCAAATCAATCGTACTAAGCATCGTTATGATGCTCTTCACAGTTTCACTATTCTGTGAAACACTTGCTGAACCGCCTGTTAACTTTATGGAGCTATAATGAAAAAATATTTTGCACTTCTAATGGTTTTGATCTATACAGCTACGTTGTGTTCCGCAATTCTTGAGGTTAGTAAAGATGGAACTAAGCCTTTTACTTCGATACAATCCGCTATAAATGTAGCGAATAACAACGATATAATTCGTGTTCACCCTGGCGAATACATAGAAGAATTAACTATCACCATGAAAAGTATAACATTAGAGAGTTTATACGCAACAATAGGTGATACTTTATATATCCACAACACAAAATTACTTTTTACATACCCCGGGACAGTAATTAACATAAACAACGATGGTTATACAAATAATACTGTAACTATTGATGGCTTCACAATAAACAACAACATAAATAATTTTTTCCCAACTGATATGTCGCCTGAATTTGAGGGATTTGCGATTTTTGTTCGATATAGTAATGTTAACTTGAAAAACAATATCGTTACTGAAAGCATATCTCGAAATGCTGTTATTAGCCTTAGTGCTTTTATCACTGACCAAAGAAATGCCTATTTTGAAAACAATAAAATATTTAATAATAGGTCATATTGGTCAGGTGGGGGCGGGCTTTATATAGGCTCTGGAGTAAACTTCATCTTTTCACAAGATAATAGAAATAGTATCTATAATAATATTGGGACATATGGAAAGGATATTGGTATTTTTCAGACAAATTCTGTAGTAGAAATTTACCTTGATAAAGGCAGTAGAATTGCTTCAGAAGTTGATAATCACTATATTGCTATCACTTTCAGTCAGCTAGGGCACATACATCCTGATGATGTGGTTATTGATATTTTACAAGAAACCTTACCACCACTTGTCAATCATGATTTGTTTGTAGCACCTTGGGGTGATGACAGTAATTCTGGCTTAAGTCCATCTGACCCGCTTAAAACAATATATTATGCCACCACAATAATAACATCAGACCCAATAAACCCAAAAACAATTCATCTTGCACCGGGAATTTATAAAGCTGGTGATGGTCAAATTCTTCCGTTTTTTGTGCCAGCATGGACAAATTTACAAGGTGCAGGTATAGATGAAACTATATTTGAAGATGCTATTGGTGGAATATTATACTATTGGACTTATACTGGTGAGGTAAATATTGATGGATTTACCATAAGAAATAGTGGTTTCCCAACTTATGTATACGGTATAAATGGACAAGCAAAAAAGCATATAGTTTCAAATATTAAGCTTGAAAACAATCAATATCATACAGCATTAGTGTTTAGTTATACACCTTGGGGTATCGATTGGGATAATGACGACAGTTTGTATTTAAAAAACATTATCAACATAAATTCTCAAAATCAAACTATGAATATTGGTTCATTAATGAATGTAAATATCGAAAATTTTATTGTGGATAATACCACGACATATAACAGAATGTTATTAGGTGTAATGATAGATTTTGTACCTAATCTCATTATAAATAATATGTCAATGACAAATGTAAAAAATAACAGGCATTCTGTTGTGTTCGGTTGGGCAAATTCTCATTTCGCAATTCATCAACATGGAAACGCTGTATTAAACAATGTATTAATTGCTAATAATGAATCTTTTGATATAGGTAATACTGCACCGAGCAATTTTGGAACAGCCTACCTTACTACAAGATTTATAGATACAACCCTAAATAACTGGACAATTGCCAATAATAAACTCGATTTTAGACCATTACAAGTTTCTGGCGACAACATCACTATGAACAATATGATATTACATAACCCAGAAATGCAGCATGAACTGTTAATTGTGCCGATTACAATTCAAGGCGGCGGAGATTTGGGAAGTAATGTTACGATAAATAATTCACTTGTGTTTAACAACAAAATAAATGTAATATGGGGGAGCGAGCAACCAACCTTAAACAACGTCATCTTTGTGGAACCTGAATTTGCTGGTCATTTTAATAATATTTTAACACCAGATAAATGGGAGTACTATTTTTTGAATCCTGGTTCACCAGCGATAGATTTTGGTATTGATGTTTCTGATATGATGCCACTTGATGCAGATTTAGCAGGAAATCCAAGAGTGTATGGAGAATCTATTGATCTTGGTGTTTTTGAATTTCAGGGACTTACTGCTAATTTTACTGCTACTCCGAGAGCTGGGATGGCACCATTGGAAGTGCAATTTACTGACTTGTCCTATGGTGGTAGTGTATATGCATGGGAATGGGACTTTGGAGTAATATCAAATGCATTTGATAGGAATAAATCAGTAATGCTCGCAAGCTCTACAGAACAAAACCCAATTTTCATTTATGAAAATGATGGAGAGTATACAGTGACACTGACTATAAACAATGGCGAGCGGAGTATTACAAAGGAGAGTTTTATAGTAATAGGACAGTCTGTATATGCCGATTTTATCGCAGAGCCTGTGTCAGGGCAAATACCCTTGGGAGTTCAATTTATGTGTCAATCCATTGGTGCTGTTTCTTGGGAATGGGATTTTACTAATGATGGAAAAATAGATTCGACAGAGAAAAATCCTCATTTTATTTATACTGAAAGTGGAGTTTATACGGTAACTTTGAGTATAAATAATGGTGAAAGTAGTATTACAAAACCAAATTTTATCGATACTACAGTTGACGAAATTGATGAAACTATACCACCATTTTTGGGTGTAAATCTGCAAAGCTACCCCAATCCTATAAATATCAGTAGAAACTCAAATACTCTGATTTCGTTTGACACAAAAGAAAAAGCTATTAATGACCCCTATATTGAAATTTATAATGTCAGAGGGCAAAAAATTAGAACTCTTTCAACAGGTATAAGTTTTTTTGACCTTGCTATTAAAGCAGGGTTGGCTCAGGAAAATTTAGATATGATTCAAACAAGAAATTACAGTGTGATATGGGATATGAGAGATGAAAACAATAGAGCTGTAAGCTCTGGAGTATATTTCTATCGTGCTATAGTTGATGGAGAAGTAATAGGGACAAATAGAATGGTTTTGATAAAGTAGCAACAATCTCTTTTGTGATTGTTGCTACCTTTTATCAAAAGATGTTTCTATTTCAACAGAAGCATTCTTTTGGTTTGAACAATGTCGTCAGTTTTCATTCTATAAAAGTAAATACCGCTAGTAACACTACGCTCCATATCGTCAGTCCCATTCCAATGAACTTTGTAGTCTCCTGCTGAAAAATATTCATCTACAAGTGATTTTACTATCTGTCCTCTTATATTGAATACTTCAATCACAATCCTCGAATTATTCGCTAGTTTAAAATGCAAAGTGGTTTCTGGGTTGAATGGGTTCGGATAGTTGCCAACTAATTCTGTTTGAGTTGGTAAGATTGTTTCATCTATATTAGTAACTATTATTTTAACAGTGACGCTGTTTGATGGAATTGACTCACCATTTGGATTTGTATAAAAAGCAGTTACATAGTAAGTGTACTCTACTTTGTATTCTATATTATCATCTATAAAAAACAATGCATCTGTATTATCTATAAAAATTTCATCTCTATAGATTTTATATGAATCAAAAATGGTAAAACCATCAAAAATAGGCTCTTCCCAAGACAAATTTACAACATCATTATCTGTATTTGCTATTAGATTTTGTGGAGGCAGAAAGTCTACAGGTAATATCTTTACAGTGACACTATTTGACGGAACCGATTCTCCATTTGGGTCAGTATAAACAGCAGTAACATAGTATGTATACTCGACATCATTTATCACATTGCTATCTATAAAAGTTTGAGAACCTACCAAAGTAAAATCAATCATAACATCGTCTCTGTATATAAGGTACTTCTCTAAAATCTCTGTACCACCATCTATAGGAGCATCCCATGTTAAAGTAATTGAGTTTGTATTTGTAACATAGGTTAGATTTCGAGGTGGGTAAAAAAAGTTCGTTGAATTGCTTTGATGATACGGATAACCTTCGTTTGTATTAGAATTCATACTCCATATATCATTAAAATTCCAATCGTTACTTGTATATGTAGATTGTTCTTTCATTTCGTTAGTTGATACTCCGAAATTATTAACAATAAAAGTATTTGTGCCTATTTGCCCAAATAAATCTGTTGTTCCCGTTGTTTCGATGTCTAAAAAGCTGTTCCTAACGCTTGAATTATCTCCGACATTTCCAACCAAACCCTGGCTATTTACAAAATGATTTCTGCTAGTTACATAGCAGTATCTAATGTTACCACCATTTAGAGTTCCTACTAAACCACCGGCAGAATTATCAATACCTGTAACTTCAATGTCACCAAAAAAATAGGAATTAATAATGTTTGTTCCAGTTTCTAGCAATCCTATCAATCCTCCAACATTATAGTTCCCGATTACATTGCAAGAAGAAAAACTATTTTCTATTACTTCCTCTCCAAAATGAAACGCTTCTCCAATTAAACCACCGACATATTCATTACCAGTAACCATACCACTGGATTTTGATTTATTTATTAATCCACCAAGAGCTAGACCTGCTATTCCCCCGACATTATCTTCACTTATAATATTTCCAAAAGTAAAACAATTTTCTACTAATCCAAACATTTTCAGTCCAACTATGCCACCAGTTCCCCTAATGTCGTATATTGTTCCTTCAAAAGAACAATAAATTATTTCAATTTCAAATATAGAACCAGCAATACCACCTGTTCCACCAACCAATCCCAAAGTTATTTCACCATGTCCTGTTATGTTAACGCTCGAAGAGCAATTTGTTATAAATCCACGGCGGTTTACATTACCACTAGCAGCACCTACTATGCCACCAATCCAATCATTAGCAACTATAATGCCCGAAATATAACTGTTATTTATTGTTGGTAGTAAGGCATATCCAGAGAGAGCACCTACTGTGTTAAAACCTTTAATGTCGACATTAACTAGATTGATGTTTTCAAAAATAGACATAATAGTATATCCAAATAAAGCAACATTATCATTTGTAGGTCTATTGATATGTAGATTGTTTATAGAATAACCATTTCCATCGTATTTTCCAGTAAAGTGGTTTATTTCATTTAACCCTATAGGAGAAAACCCTAAACCATTATGCCAACTAATTGTTTCAGAAGCATCAATATTTGATGTTTGAATAAAATAGTAAGAATTGTTGATGTACGCTCTGTCATTGTGAAAAGTAACGCTTCCCCAAAAATCTTGAGATTCTGAAAGCCATCTTAAATTTGCCAAATTATTTATTTGAAAAGGATTAGATTTATTTCCCGCATTTTGTTCATTGAAGTTTGGCGGAGGAACTGCTATAGTTTCTGAAATTGCGGATTTTTCAATATGCTTTTTTTCATTCAAATCAATTTTTTTCTCACCTGATGGTAGCAATATAGGATTAGATTGAGAACTAAAAAAGTATTTTTTTGAATGAACCTGATATATTCCATCTTTACTAACCTCAAGAATTGCGGAACACAACGTAGCTGTATAGATCAAAACCATTAGAAGTGTAAAATATTTTTTCATTATAGCTCCATAAGATGCCTGCTCCTAGCAGATGAAATACAAATACACACGATTATATGTCTTTGTATAACACCTACTAGAAGCAAGCGATACTTTTATTTCATAAGCAACATTCTATGCACTTCTACACCAGCACTTGTTTCAAGGCGATAGAAATAAATTCCAGAAGCTACATTATTTGAGTTACTATCGTCACCATTCCATACTATTGAGTGTCTTCCAGCATTTTGAACTTCATCAACAAGAGTTCTTACAACTTGACCTCTTATATTAAACACTTGAAGTTTAACATTTCCCGCTTGACCTATATTGTAAGATATTGTTGTTGTGGGATTGAAAGGGTTGGGATAATTACCTTCCAAGAATGATTTATTGTTCGATTCATAGCTATTATGATGTTCTTCTCCTTTAAAAGAGATGACATGAACTGAATCACCATTATTTAAATCAAGAGTTCTAGATTGGAAAACATCATGAGTCTGATTCAAAACCATGTAATTCCCTAACGATCTTGCTCCTGCTCTACTACCATACTCATAGAATAGAAAATCCACATCCGTTATATTGTAATTTAAATCTATGATGTATGCATTTATCTGAACTACATCGCCCATAATGACTTCGGCACCATAGCATTCATCATTAATGTACATGCCAAGTTCACCTATTCCTTCTATTGCTAGATCGGGTGGTAAAAATACAAAAATAGGAGTATAGTCAATTTCTTCAACGTAAGAAAAATATTGAACTTCCGGGTGAATATATGGTTCGTCTTGAGCTGTAGGACTAATTTGCCAAGTGAAATCAATTGGTGTTGTATTGTTTTTAAAAACCAATGCGACTGCTTCGCCGAAATTTAATAATGGGTCACTTGTGTTACCCCACCAAATACCGCTAGCAGTCTTCCACATTGCCCAATCTTGAGTTTTTATTTCAGTTAACACATGCTCAATTTGTTGTAACGCTATGAGTGGTTTTTCACTTTGTTTTTTAAAGTATCCAACCCATATTTCCATTTCAGAATTATTTTGGTTTGGAGGCAATGTCATAATGATATTAGGGTTATACATTGTACCTGCCAAGAAACCACCAGTAATGATATCTTTTGATTGGCCGGGTTTCATTTCAACTTTATAACCAAAACGACTATCGAGAGCTGCGTATTGATGAAAGTTCCAGTCAGGGTCATTCCAAAAAAGTGCACCAAACTCTGTAAGACTATATTGCCAATGCATGCTTTCTAAATAAATAGGAGGTGGTAAAACATCTAGCAATTTATTATTCTGATAAATATTTAAATTGTAATTTAGTCTATCAGCAGGATATATACCGTCTATCAGGCCTTTATAGAGTTTATCTAAGTATGGGAAACATATCCATGAATAATCTCTCATTCTAGATGCCGTCAATGGCAATGCTCTAGGTAAAGTGATTCGATATTGCCCATGCCCCTCGAGCAAACTAGGAACTGCCCCAATATCTTGTCTTGTGCCATTAGGGTCTTGGTTGGTTGGGTCGTCATACCAAAATTCACCATTAAGAGTTGGGTGCCCCATATCAATAAGGGCAGACTTTACCCATTCTTCCCAGCGAGGTTCTAAAGTGTCATAACGAATTTGTGGATTGCCATAGAATATTTCAGTTGTGGTTGAATTAGCAGGAAAATTACTTGATCTTTGGTTTACGAACCATGTATATGAGATATTGTTAATTGAACTGTTGGAATTGGTGCTAATATTTCCCATCAAAAGATTGTTTGTGGCAAATAAATGTCCAGAATGACGTAAAAAACTGTAACTGTAATTAGCGCAAAGTATTCCATTTCTAAACACAACGTCAGTGTTATTGATGGCTCTTATTGAAGGTGTTGCTGACAAAAGAATAAGTTCAATTGAAAAATAATTAGTATTATCACCATCAGTTCTAAAAATATTCCTTTCAATGTTGATTTCGTAAGGATTGATTCCCGTAACATTGACAATGCTTAGAGCTTCTCGAAAGCCACTGCCACCCCAGTTAAGAATTCTGTTGTATAAGAACTTGTTGTTACTAATGTCAATATAACCCTCTCTTGCTGGTCTTTGCATTGCAATCGACACAACAGCAGGCCTGTTAAGAACATTGTTGTGATAGGCGAATTCACTATTGGTAATTTCTATATTCGTTCCTATGAAGTTAATTCCCAAACCATTTTGAGAGTTTCTGCGTGCATTATAAGTGAAATTACAGTTATCAACAATCAATTCAGAAAAAGGTAACGTTCCGCCATTGAAGTTAATTCCATAAAAACTTGAAAATACAGAGTTGGTGATTACTAGGGAATTGTTGGTAGTTAAACCGTATACATCGATATCTGTTGTAAACTCACTTCCCTCGTTATCAAAAATGACATCATCAATTCTAGGTGTTGAGTTTATAAGTACAAGGCCATGGTTGTTCTGGTCGGCAGGATGTGGTTTAAACATCATGTGGTTAAGAGGGGTTGCGTTAGTAAGGTTTTGAAAAACAAGCCTTCCGTAAATTATTGAATGAGTTCTTGTAGTGGTGTCGCCAACGATACTGACATTTTTATCTACAACTATTGTTCCTTCTTCGAAAATGCCACTGGAAACAACTATTGTGTATCCATCATGTGCAGCATTAATTGCTTCTTGAATGGTATCGAATATATCGATTCCATTTCCGTTTCCTGGGTTCACTCGGATAGTCCTTGCATTTAATGATAACATTATCATTAAAACTGCAATTAATAGCATCATTTTTTTCATGATTGCCTCTCCTTTTATTATTTTTTTTGTGTTAAAATCTTTCATTGTTACTCCTTGAAAGTTTAAATAAATTTTTAAATGTTTTGAATATTAGACATAGTTCAAACATTTTCATTTTCTTTTATAGTGACTACTTTGCCACTTACATCAATGTCTCCGAAATCAAGATTAATCACACTAACCTTATCTGGAAAATGAAGACGAAAATAGTCGATTATCTTTGAAACAGAAGCATCGTTATCATTTTCTTCAAATTTGTGAGGAATAACAATAGGTGCGACAAAACCTTCTTGGCTTTTTATGCCAGATTCTATGCAAATAGAGCCATCTTTATTACTGATTACTTGAGAAAATGTAGTATCGGACGAAGCAATTTGATTTTTGGCAGGTTCTCCGCCACTGTCATCTGATTCTTTTTCTACTTCCATTGAAAGTTTTATTTTTGACGATGCAAGTACAGGAACTATTATTATAGATGACACTGTTTTAGTGATGATTATTTCCATCTTATTGTCCTTTTAATGTTTAGATGTAGGTAATGAAGTCTCATCATCCTCTACTTCTAAAGCAGCCTCTATGCTTTTTATGCCTTCAGAATTGAAATCAACAGCGACTATTGTAGAAGAATTTAGCTTGGCTTTTTTCATTTTTGCTAATGCTTCTCTTAATGACGCTTTTACTGCTTCTCTTTGTTCTTCTGGTAAATTCTCGATTTCATCGCCGACGATGTCATCTACAGAGTCTATCAGTGAAACAGTGATTTTAGGTTCTTGGGTCTTAGAGTTTGGGGGTAAAAAACTCATTTTTTCTCCTACTGCCGCACTATTTTTATACAAACGATCCCTTTACTAGTGTTAACTAGTTTGTAGGTAACACTACCATACGGAATGTTCATATCGCCATCATCGTCATTATCATAATCCCCGATGTTTTCTAGTATGAATGTTGATAATAAATCAACATCTACTACACCATTCACGCTATGAGTGGCTATAAATTCATCCAGCATGTCTTCAAAAGATACATTGCTTCGGGTGTTTTGATTTTCTTCTAATTTAAGCACCCATGTCATTGCAACTTCTTCATTCTCTTCGCCGGGGTCGTTATAATTGTTTTGAGAATGTGTTTGCATAATTGAGGTATCCTCTCCTGAGATACTTGTGGTAATAAGCTCGCTACAAGCTACTACTCCTAAAAAAATTAGCATCGCTATTGACACTAACATAACAGCTTTTGAACAACCTTGCAGTGTCCATGTTTTTTTTGACTTTGAGAACATTATTTGTTCCTCCTATTGTTTTTATTTTTTTGCATTTCTAACAATGCTTTTACTACATGGGTTATCGCTACCCATTTGCGAAACCTATATCCTTTTGATTTCGCATTCTTTCGTTTTTTAAACCTCCTTCAATGTTCATGATTTTTTTGTTTACATCTGATTTATACAAGCTGAAAGCAAAAAAACTATCAATCTTAAACATTATCTATCCTTAATCTAACCGTATATTTGGGTTTAACATTTTTTTGTTCATCATTCGTGGTTATATTTACAGTTAAAACGAGAGTTTCATTTTCATTTTTTGGTTGATAAAGTTTACCATCATAATATGCAAATCCAGTGGTAAATATATGACTGAACATCATTCCAAAATAAATGTAATAACCCAAAGAACTAGAAAGTTGGTCTGGTAAAATAGCCTTACACTCTTTCTGTAAATCATTTTTTAGATTGGTAAAATTAGTTTTTATATCAATATATATGTCTAAAAAAATATCGGTTAATTCATTTCTTTGTTTTGTTGTGAATATAAGGAAATTAGGTAATATTTTCTCGTCCGTTTCAGAAATAGATAGAAAATCTAATGCTATTAACTGACTCAAAATATCTTTCTCGTTGCCTGATAAATCATTAATACTAAAATCAGGTTTAATAATTTTAAACAAAATTTCTTTGTTTTTTAAGATAAATGGTTTGGGAGAAACTTTATCTGCCATCTCATCTTGCAAAGTTGGATAATTATATAAACCTATCCAGCTTAATTCATTTTGCCCATCTTCATAAATATGAGTGCCATCACAAGTCCAACTATCTAAATCTTTGTATTGTTCAACATATAATGGGTCTATCGGAATTTTTGATTTAGAGTCAAAAACACCTATAGGATAATACTTACCACCATCTGTTCTATATAAATTTTCATAATTATAACCATTTTCGTCAAAACAAGCTAACGAGGATGCTGTATCTGTAAAACTATAAATCAAGAACCATAAAAGTTTTTCTATCGGTTTTTCACAGCCTACAAATTTTATAGCCTTAATTCTATCTTGCTTTTCTATCAGTTTTTTTACTATTAAATCTAAACAGGGTTTATGCTTTATAAAAGTATTGATGAGCATCGTGTTAAATGTCTTGTCATATATGAAAAACGTGGTACTATACATATTTTTTTGTTTTTTTATAAATCCTTTTCTTAAAAGCCATTCCATATCAAACTCAAGATACGCTTTAGGAAGTCCGAGTTTGAGTCCAATATCGTCAAGGCTTTGCGGTTTCTCATAACAACATAAACAAATATTTTGCCTACTTAAATTACTGCCTATATCAAGTAAATCAGAATAATCAATTGCCTCCCCTGAAAAACTCATTTTTAACCTATCTGGTCTATATTCTTTATTCAAATCATAACGACCTGTTTCATAATCAGTTTTAATTTTATGGCGACTTTCTGTTATAAGCTTTTTTATATAATTTTTGGTTGTGTCTAAAGCTAATCCTATTTCATCTAAAGACTTTTTCTCAACATAATACATTATCATAGCTTCTCGATGAATATAATTTAATTGTGAAATGCACTTTCTCATATATTTAAGCTGTTCACTACAATTATTACTGTCGTCTGGATCAAGTTCTGATAATGTAATGGCTTCTTCTTTTAAACCATCATTCATTCTTTCTTCTTGTTTAGTGAATCGGAAATGTTCATGTAAAGTATTGTTCGCTGTTATCCAAAAAAACTTATTAATATCTTCAATATCCTCACCACCAGAGTGTTTTTCATAAACTAACGTACAAAATCGTACTGCAACTTCTTGACACAATTCTTCTGCTTCGTCCCTATTGCTGACTTTTCTATTTGCCCAGCCTAACAATTTCGAAACATTTATCTCAAAAGTTTCTTCAATCAGTTTTTTTAGTTCCATGGCTCCCTTTAAAACCTCCTATATATTATATAGACAAAAATCATAAAAAAGTAACCCTATCTTTTGCATTTTTTTTTATTTTTTTTTGTGGGGGTGATTTTTTTTTTCTTGGGGAGGAAGGTATAAAATATAAGCTATCGATATATTGTCAAAAAAAATGTTATTTTATTAATATTATTCAGAGAATCAGTTTTAATAGTTGGAGTATTTTAAATGTAAAATACTTACCTAGAATAAAGAACAAAGGATGTTAAAAATGAATATAAAACCAATCATTAATGAATATTTATACAAATGTTCAAATGTTAAAAAACTAGAACCCCTAACTATAAAAGCCTACAGAATTGACTTAAATCAATTTTGTGCTTATGTTAGTACGAAGACAATATCTGTATCGAGCATAGATAAGCAACTCATTCAAGACTATATAGAAACCATAAGCAAAAAATATGCTGTAAAATCCTTAAAAAGAAAAATAGCTTCTGTGAAAGCATTCTTTAATTATCTTGAATTTGAAGATTACATCACAGTCACACCGTTTAGAAAAATTCGAATTTGTATCAAAGAACCACAACGTTTACCAAAATCGTTGTCCTTATTTGACATGGAGAAACTATTATCTTTTTTATACTCTCAACCTCAGAAGAAAAAGATATTCATCCGTAACCTTGCTGTGTTTGAACTAATGTTCGCAACAGGCATTCGAGTTTCAGAATTGTGCAATATAAAGATGTCTGACATTGACCTTGATACACAAACTTTGTCAATACTGGGAAAAGGAAATAAAGAAAGATTATGCATTTTGAACAATGCATATGTGATTTCAGCTTTGAGGAATTATCTTGAAATCAGACCAGCGGTTGAGTCTCCTTATCTGTTTATCAATAGGATAGGCAAACAAATCTCACCTCAATCAGTTCGCTTTTTCATAGAAGATATAGGAAAGAAAGTTTTGAACAAACTTGTGACTCCGCATATGTTCAGACACACATTCGCAACTCTCTTACTTGAAGAAGGCGTGGATATAAACCATATAAAATCATTTCTTGGGCATGCTTCCATAACAACCACACAAATTTACACAGCATCGACAACGCATATCCAAAGAAAAATACTGACATCAATGCATCCAAGAAATAGGATTCGTATCCTTCGTGAATAAAGGATAACTATTTATTATGTTAAGAACAATTTTATCATTAACAAGTCATCAGCTGAGATTTTCAACACTTGATATTTGTCTACATTCGTTATTTTTACAAACGGAAGAACCTGATAAAGTTATTTTATATCTTGATAGAGATGCTAAATATCAACAATTAACAAAAGAAACTTTAGATTTACAGAATAGGGGACTTGAGATAGTTATTACAGACAATTACATTGGGCCACATACCAAATATCATTACGCTATGCGACAATTTCCTGATGATATAGTAATCACGGTGGATGATGATGTTCTATATAAAAACACCCTCATCGCAGACTTGAAGATGTCATATAAAAACTTCCCCAATGCCGTTTCAGCAATACGAACACACAAAATGATATTAAGACCTGATGGCAATTTGGATAAATATGCTAATTGGAATTTAGAACACACACAAATCTTAAATCCATCTCTTCATTTATTTGCTACTGGAGTTGGCGGAGTTTTATATCCACCTAGATGTATGAATGACGAAGTATTTAATGTAAAAGTGTTAAAAAAATTCTGTCTGTATGCAGATGATATTTGGCTAAAAACAATGCAACTGCTTTCAGGAACACCTACTGTGTATGCAGGAACCTTTCATTATGCTCTAGAGACAATTTCAAATACTCAAGATTGTGCTTTATATAAATATAACCTTCACGGAGGAGGCAATGATGACTGCATTGCCAAATTAGTAAACTACTACGGAATCAATATAAAAAAAATACTGTCAGAAGAGGAGGGATTATGAAAAAAGAAAGTCAACCTATGCTCAGTATCATCGTCCCAGTTTTTAATACTATTAAACAATTACCAACCTGCTTGGACACATTACTTGCCCAAACGTTAAATTCTTTAGAAATTATTGTGGTTGATGACCATTCTACAGATGATATTTTTACTAGTATAAAAAATTATCTTAAAGATTTTCGTTTATCTTATATACGATTAGATAAAAACAGAGGACCAGGAGGTGCGAGGAACGCGGGATTAGCTCGTTCTATTGGGAAGTATGTAGGATTTTGTGACAGTGATGATTGGGTTGATTTCAATTATTATCAAGAGGGTATTTATTTAATGGAACAATATCAGGCAGACATAGGGATGTACACTTTTGTAAGAGAATCTGACGTGCCTACGAGAGAAAAACTTTATAAATGTCGCTATGATACCTTTATGGAACTAAGCCCTGACATTGCTTTCAAAACATTAACATATCAACTCAATGCAGGAATAAAAGTAATCCCTCCTTGCACAAATAAAATTTATAGAAAATCATTTCTTGACACAATCGAAGCTAATTTCGAAGAAAACATGTATTTTCAAGATGTTCTTTTCACAATTCACACTTTTATGAAAAGTAATAAAATCATATGCATCCCTAATACTGAATATCATCATTATCGAAGACCTAATTCAATTATTCAATCGTTTTCGTCAAAGCATATTAAAGATTTTGTCAAGCTATTCACGTTAATAAAACAATATTTGCAAAGAGAGAATAAGTATGAATGCTATTGTCTTAATTATTACAAATTATGCTCTCATTTTTATAATATTATCATTCGCCAAATATTTCAATTTGTTGCTGATGAAAAAGATAAAAAGACATATATACGAGAATCCTTTGCTGGACTAAAACAAGTAGTAGACTTTGAAGAGTATTTTGAATATATTACAGCTGAAGAACTTCGTAGACATATTCAACCACATATAAATGATACTTTTTTATATTAAATTACCAAATACATCGTGGGTCAATATAAAAAGTATTCTTTTCCATTTGATCGCCACAACAGAATTCTATTCTTTTATTATCAAATTTTTCTGCCTTTAACAATGATAAATTATGGTTTATTATTTTAAGATAGCTAGGTATATGAGAAAAAATTTTTGATGAAGCAGTTAGTGAATTTACCGCTTCATTATATTTCCCAGAAATACTCTCATGCAGGGCGATTGTGGCGTAATAAAAACCTTCTTGTCTTGGACGCAGCCCTCGTTCTACATGCACATCTGAAAATAGATATTTGTTTCCTGTACCCAGTTCATTTTGAGAATAAAAAAAATTAGCTAACGCCAATGTTTTTTTTCTGTAGTCATTATAAAAGTTTTTCTTCATTTTCTCATGTAAAATAATTACTTGATCTATATTAGAAAGATTTTTTTTATAAACCATTTGCATAAAATAATAACACATGCCCGACCAAAAATAGAACTTATCATCCTCGCTATAATTTTTACTTATACTAACCATGCTTTTTTGCAACAAATCTATAGCTAAATCAGGGTCGCTTTGTAATAGAGTTAAAGAATAGCGTACTCGAAAGCTTTTAGATCTATAATCAAAATTGTTTTTTTGCATCTGTTTATACCTAAACAAAAATTCATCATGTATTCCATCTAATCTCATATCAGAATCAATTAAAGTTTGTATTACCATTGCATCGTGATAACTGATACATTTAAGTATATCTGTGTCATGAACTCCATATTGCTGGAGATGAGTTACTAACTTTAGTAGTTCATCTATTAAATATTTAGCATTTTCATATTCTAACCATTCATAACTGCTATTCAAAAGCTCCCAAGTCGCAGTTTTATTTATATTTAACAATAATTGATTAGTGTAATCTTTTGTTTCATTGCGTATCTTTTCAAATAGTGATCGACCAGAACGTGTTGTACTAAGATTTGTTGACACTTGAGCGTATGTCATAAATATTGTATAAAAAACCTCTTTACCCATCCACTGACAAACTATTGCTAAGTCCATATTTTCAAATATATCTTCTAAAATATACATTATAGTATGATGTTTTTGTTCTTGTTTCAAACGAGTTATAGTATCGATAAGCTCATTCCAATCCACAGGTTTATTTCTGAAAAATAAGGAAAAACGCAAAGCTTGAAATTTATCTATTTGAAGATATTTATTTTCTAATATAGGTTCATAATTCTCTCGATAAATATGAGTATATAAATCATGTGAAGGGTAAATCATCTCATCACGTAATTCAACTAAACCGTCTTTAATTAAAAGATTATATTTATCAATAGTGTGTAAATCTGAATAATTACAACTAATGCCATTCTCAGCCCAATATATAGCATTAATAAATTCACTGATTTCTGGATAATGTTTGTCGATTTTATAAAACTTGTCTAATAAATACTGTTCATATATTTTATCACTATAGAATTGACGACACGCAAATAATAATTCTTTAAGACTATTAATTTCTTTCCCTATATTATCTAAATGTTTAGCAAAAATGAACAATTCTATAACTGTTTTAAATGATGTATCAAAAGAAGACAGGTCAAAGTTCTTATTTATTGAAATATTTTCCTCAAGATACTTAATGACATCATTTTTATTGATTTCACATTTGTTTTCATAAATAGACCAACGTTTTTTGTAAACAGTGTAGTCCTCTGTAAAAAAATGAGGTTGTCCTGATAAAAGAAAAAATATTGGAATTTTTTTTAGCTTTATATTATTAATTAATTTTATTAAAAAAGATTTCTCAGCATAATTTAATTTTTGGACATCGTCTAAAATTATAAACCGTGGCGAAATGCTTATTGATACCGGGAATATGTCTTCTTCATTTGAAAAAGAGTGTAATATTTTTCCCATCTCTTCCAACGAATTTTTGTAGTTGACAATATTTTTTATTGCCTCGCTTATATAATTATCATTTTTTATTGATTCAAGGTACTCCAAGTCAATATCTTTTGGTGAAATAAATGGAAATAAAATGAATAATATCATTTCGACTAAGGCAATATTGTTATATATTATTGAATCGGAAAATTCTTGATAGAAAAAAATATTACAAATTGTTCCTATATTATCCACTATTTTATTTAATAAATACGTTTTCCCTATTCCTGAGCCACCAATGATACAATAAATTGTCGGAGATAATGTTTTTTGAAATAGATTAAATTTAACTTGAAAATCATTAAATATATATTTTTGATATTGAATTTCAATATCTGTATTTAAATTACTTGATATCTCTACATGTTTTTTGGGCAAAACAGGGCAAGACCCTAACATAAAATTGGGATACCAATTTGTTATTTGAGCTTGTTGTGTGAATTTAAAAGAAAATTCTAATTGATTATCTCCAGGCATTAATGTAAAACTTTTAGGGCTGTAATCAATTATGTTTTTTTGTTTATTACTTGGTATAAAATCTAAAATGTTAGATTTACTACTAAATACAGTAAAATGTCCTGTATAATATCGATTTGGATAAAGTGAATTCAGAGGCTCTTTGAACGCCATATGTTGACTTATCTGAGCGTAGAAATCTACTTCCTCAGTTACAAGTAAATCTGGAGGTACATATTTATACTCTTCAAAATTGTGGAAATATTCTTTAAGGATTTTCGAATTGTTATGTAACCATAATTCAAGTGTATTTTTTGAACAAAACGTTACATCACTGCAGTTGACGGCACGCTTTAAAGCTTGGCGTATGTCCATTACTGTTTTTGCTGCAACTTGAATATTGGTTATGAAAATAACTTTACTTACATTACCTGTAAGAATAGCACTTACAATAGTTGCATCCAATCGATATCTAGTTAGTATTTTTTTCTCATTTGAAAATTTTGCTTCCATCCACCATTGTTCTTCTTTTGCCCAATAAGGTTTAAAACCTAAAACAATTGTATAAGCATCTCGATTCTTATCCCGCGTTTCAGGTGTTCTTTCCCATAAATTTGTCAAATTTGGAAATTTTTCTTTTACATAATGAAAAGCAAGCTTTTCAAACCCACGGAAACCATTCTTTAATTGATGCCAAATAAATTCCATTATCTGTTCCTACTACAATATAAACATAATAAATAGTTATCCTTTATTTAAATTATAAATCCTGTGAGGGCACGTATTCCCTCAACTCTTTATTTTGATACAGTCAAAATCAAAATTTAATTCTCGTCTGTTATGTAAATATTCTTTTTCATTTGTTTCATGCGTTTTTTCATATTCTCTATGTGAAAACATTAAGTAAGCATAATCCATCGGCAACCAGCTGATAAAAATAAATCTCAACTTTTCTCTAAAGTTATGGATTAATCTTTCCACTAATTTCCTAGAGCTTCCATAACAGAACATCCCAACCTGCCCACTATAGCAGGTAATAACTTTTTCAATTTTTGTTAAAGAAAAACATGGTGGGAACACAGATGCATCGATGCGCCCTTCTTTAAAAGCCAAGTTCCGCATACTTAATATATTTAATTCCTTCATAACGTAACCAGAATATTCAAAGTGATTTTATTGTCAAGCCATATTTTCAGTAAATTTAATCTTATATGTTTTGCAAGCTTATCTTCATTTTCAGATAAGCCGCCATTCCAATCAAGTTCGTAAAATTCTGTCTCTTCTTGGCTAGCACAATTCCACAGCATATCAATGCCATTTTGTTTCCAAAACATTTTTCACCTCATTTTAAAAAGATTTAACTTAATCGTGTTACTTGTAGGCATTTTCATTAGTCTCCTCATAAATTTCAGGCACTTCAAAAACCATAGGTATATTTGATTTAAGAGCTTTTCCCGCTATTATTGCTTGTCTAAACTTTAAAGTAGGTATAATCTTAGCTATTCCTTCACCAAAATAATTTGAGAGAAATTCACTGCTAGTTTTGTCAAATTGCTGAAATGAAATAATTGTATTACACTGTGTTAGAATTGTTTTGGATACATTTGCCGTTCGTTGAGCAATGACAACGAGTCCAACGTTGTGCTTTCGTCCTTGTAAGGCAATTTGAGCAATGCTATTTAACAAAGGTTGTGCTGATTTTTCAGATATCCCAACAAAGTTCCATTCGGGGACAATAGTGTGGGCTTCTTCTAACACTACACAAATTCTTTTGTTATGATTAATTTTATTTTTTGCCAAATTAAATAATTCTTTAAATAAATATCGAGTATATTCTAAAATTCCTGCTGTATTTGAAACTTCAGGTAATTCTATTATACTTAGTCGTGATTGTTCATTCTGTACAAAAGTTGTTAATGATTCAGATAGTAAAGTTTTAATTCTCTTCTCTCTATTTGCTAATTCAGCTTTATTTTGCTGATTTCCAAATTTTTCTAATTCGTTACATATCCATTCAATGTCATCATAAATACCTTGCATTTTACTCGTATCCACAATATCAACAGGTTTTAAATCAACAAATTTATTCTTATACTCTCCCGTAAAATCAATACAAATTACTTTTATATTTTCATCTTTCATGAATTCTCTTATTAAATTTCTTGAAAAAATTGACTTACCTGTACCAGTTACTCCGACTATAGCTGTATGGTGAGTCAATGCAAGCTCTTTGTTGATAATAACTGGAAAATTTGTATTGGGGATTTGGCCTATTTTTAATTCCTGTTCTTCAAGTCTATCCTCTTTTATTGATGAAGCGAGATACAGTGGTGAATTAATTTCAGGAACCCATCCATATATATCAAATTTCGATTTTTCACTATCCCATACTCCTAGTTGAACAGCTTCTCCTACAATAAAACTTGTTTCATTTTTATTCTCTAAATGTTCAATTTTGGTTACACCATCAATTATTTGATAATATACGGCAGTTCCTCCTATATTTACTTCAAATAAGTAACCCTCTTTAATGATATTTTTTGAATTGTAGACAAACTTGATTTTCTGGATTGTAGAATTTTCAGTCACAATGCCTATCAACCTTTTTAAAGTATCATTTTCTGGAACATTTTCAACTTTATAAACAATATCACTAATATGCTGATTTAAATTATTATGATTCTCAAAGATTTGATTTATTTCATTTGTTGATAGTACTTTTATCCATTGCTGTTCATTAAGTAAATAAGTATCTAATAAAAGACCTCTTCTAATCAAATGTTTTTCATCTACAGAATATACAAACTCTACAAAGTCAAAAATTTTTGAAGTTACTTTGCGTTCTGGAAACAACTTAATTAAAAATATGTTTTTTGATTGAACTCCAAATATTTTACCAAGTGCATTTCTTTGGTACGAGATTTCTTGTTTTTCAAATAACTTGTCGATATGTAAAGCAATAGTTGGGATGTTGATTATCATAAAAACTGCCCAATAAATCATTAATGCACTAAAACCTCCACTGTTCACTCCGTATTCATTTATTGCTCCCCATAAAAAAAACAATGAAAATAGAGTTTGCGGTCTACCAATTTCCCTATTAATTCTTGAAAAAAACTTAATGAATTTATTTTCGTAAAGTACCGATTTACCCGTTATCCACATAATTACATAACTACTAATTATCAAATACAGAGATATAGTTAAAAATGTCCAAAATATCACATTTCTAAACTCATTTTCAACCAATAATAAAGATATAAAAGCTGTAACCCCATTAATGAAAATGTTTGAGTCTTTGGAAAAATGGGGTTGGTCAATCAGCGATAACAATATCAGTAAAAGAACTCCCGAAGTAAACCAAAAATCTTTGATAATAAAATGAAAACTCTCTGACACAATTCGACCTATAGATATCAGAACAATTAATGATAGTCCTAATATAATTAATCTGGTTCGCCTACTCATTTTATCTCCTTGGTTTAATTATTCTCATCTTTTAAGATTAACGGTATTAGTGGGTTAAATTAATCATGTTCACTGTACTCATTAAATCTAAACAGTTTAGAGATGTCTCTTAAATCTTGGCTGCTATTAGAAACGCCGCCAACTGATACAGTTAATACTCTTGATGCTTTAAATACTTTATTATATGTATTGATACTCTTGTTTCTGTTTGTGTCATTTATGCCTTCTATGATACTTTTTGCCTCCCATATACTATCAAACGATTTTATATTTTCGTTTTCTGAATTCAACATATCAAAGATTAAAAAAATCGACAATGGGATGCCACCATCCCAGCCGTTAACAATGTCTGTTCTGTCCAACGACTTTATGCCACAAGAAGATTCCCGTTTATCATTATTGATAAAAGATGTAATGGTATTTGCTTTTTGTATTAGTGGAGAATTTCGCTCATCCATATTCATATCATAGAAACAATAATATGCATAGTTTTTTGCATATTTTTGTAATGTATCAATTTGCATTAAATCAATTCTTGCATTATTATTAAATTTTTTCGATTGTATAATAGCAACATTTACTTTTTCTTGATAATCAGGTAAATTAATATGGAATATTAATCCTAAATCAGCTCCAGTATTTTTTTCATTATTGTTGGCAGACAAATCAGCATAATGAAATTCTAAAATAACATTTGAATGGTATAGTTCAAATGCCTTTTGCTCAAAAGTTTCCTTAATAATACTTAATGAATTGGCAATTTCGGAAACTAAATGACCTGTTAATCTTTCTTCGTGGCTATTTTGAGGAACAAAATTGTAGATAAATTTAATCTCTGCATAAACAAATGCTTTAAACAACATATAAAATAACGGATTGTCAAATGCAACTTCATTTTTTAATAAATTTCTCAAATAAAACATGCCATTTTTTGTTAAAAAACTATGAATATATTTTGACTGAACTTGTTTTTGATAAAAGCATTCAATATCCAAAAATCTTTCAGAAAACCTATGGCCGTTATTGCGAAAGTATGGACACAAACCAATGTTATTTCTCAACATCAGGTTTATTTCTTTCTCAAAATTAATAGTGTATTTCATAAATGATACCTATTTTTTGTGTATTTTAAATTCATAATTAAAAATTAAACCTTTTAACGTAAAGAGAACAATCATTTTTTACAAAATCTTTATCAAAGATATTGTTCTCTATTCCCAAATTAATCAGATATTCAAAAGAAGATATAGTGCCAAGTTTTTTTGTAAAACATTTTTTGAAACCACAAAAATTAAACTTGAATCTTCTAAAATACAGACATATTTTCTTTGTCAGCAAAGATTCATTCCATTTATGGACTCTCATAGTTCCTAAGGACTTATGGTTGTTCATCAGTTCAAGCATCAACGACCTCCAATAATCCAAACATAATCAACTTGACTCTGAAGTTTTTATTTCATAAAACCTTCAAATATCAATCATTTTAAACAACTCAAAATACAAATCACAGGCTAAAACCTAGCAATTGAACCATTATTTAAAACAGGGTATTTTTGTAAAGAACAATTTTAATATTTCAAAAAAAATAATTGTCCTGAGAAAAAACCTCAAACATTTATTCGTATTTTCTCGAACTATTTAGCGTCCTTTAAAAATCAAATATACACACAAAAAATCCCATCATCATCTGCAGAATAAAAATCTTTCGTTCTATTTTTATTTGAGATGAGCATATAACCTTCTTGGACAGACTCTGCTTGCATATAGTCTTTTAGTTGTATTATACCTGCTTTATGGTATTCATCACCTCTCCAGATTTTCATTTCTACCACAAATTTTTGTTTTTTAAAGAGGACAACGAGGTCTAGTCTTTTTTCTGCACCTGTTTGGACTTCTTTGAAACAAAAACCTATACCATTGAGGATAGGTTTTAAAAAGACCATAAAGAGCATACGAAGTTCGTTTTCAAGAAATTTGTCTGATTTTAGGTAGTCATGGCTATTATATTTTTCTTTGATAGTTTCTTGAAATTTTAGCATGACCATTCTGAAATCAAGATTTCCGTCTTTTTTTATGTAAGGTTCTTTGACTTTATTTAGTATTTCGTAATTTGAGAGCATGATTTTTGTAACAAAATATTCAGTCATTACTTCTTCAAATATCTTGTTATGTATTCTAATTTTGTTGTATTCATCTGGAATAATCATCCCATACAATTTGGCAAAATTTATAATGGGATCCATTAAACTAAAACTAATTTCTTCATGACCAACAAGAACAGATTTTATGAGTTCAAATAGTTTTGGAATATCTTCAAGGTTTTTAGCTAGACTCTCAAAAAGAGTATTCATTTCTTGCATCAGTTTACTCACTGCCCATTCAATATCTACAATATCCCAGTTTTTATTCTCCCGCTTTGGCAATAATTCTTCATCAACCATCTTACAAAGTTTGCTAACAAGAAAGGGATAGCCATTTGTCCAAAAATGTATTTTCTCAGAAACAGCTTTTATATCCATTTTCCGACCCGTTGTTTCAACATAATCTAGAAGCATCGACTCAATTTCAAGCGGTGAAAAGCTCATATCCCCTGTAAATTCAACTGCAATGTTCCAGGGACTATTATATTTTTTTTCGGCTTCTGGTCTGATTTGAAGTTTTAAGGATTTTATATCATAAAGACCAGCAAGGATTACACTATGAAAAGTAATATCGCATCCTTCGCGAGCTGCAAGATATTTTTCTCTCAA
>WRLO01000055.1 GCA_009777575.1 Candidatus Cloacimonadota bacterium | reverse complement strand
TTCTGTATCTCTCTATTTTTCAATATTATATCTGCAACTCTCTTTCCCCTCCTGTATGCTTCCCCTATCGCTCTCATGTAATATGTTGAAAATAAAAGAGTTATCATGAGTTATTTTTTCATAAAGAGGTCTTTTCACAAGAAAAAAATGATTTAAAGATTATGTAAAATTATTTTTGAAAAGACTCTTGACAAAAATGATAGATATTTATTGAGGAACAAATAAGAAAATGACCTAAATTTTAGTCGGTCAGTATTGTTTTAAAATATAGTTATTTTGTCAATAAAAACATTGTATTGTGTTTTTATAGAAACAATACAATAGAAATAATACAATATTCTTGACATAAAAGGCAAATTAAAAAACTTTGTCCTTTATCGAAAAAATAAAAATTATTGGAGGACTTTTTTATGAAAAGTTTTATGTTGTTTTTCAGAATAATCCTTGTTGTAACAACATTTTTTGGGATCACTGCTAACAATTTATTGAATGCAGAAGAAACAACAGACCACAAAATGCTCATTGTCTATTATTCTCATACAGGCAATGCGAAGTTTGTCGCAGGACAAATCCAGGAAATTACAGGTGCTGATATTTTTGAATTGATCCCTGTGCATCAATATCCTGAGGATGTGTCGGAAACTATCAATAGAGCAAGGGAGGAAAGGGAAGCAGGAACACTTCCAGCTCTAGTTGCAGGTATTGAAAATCTAACAGATTATGATGTGATTTTCATAGGTTCACCGAACTGGTTTAGCACTTTAGCTTTACCAGTCTTAACTTTTTTAGACACCCACGACCTTTCAGGCAAAAAAGTTATCCCATTCATCACTTATGGCGGTGGTGGCTTGGCAAATACCATCACTGATCTAAAAAATCTTGTTCCTCATGCTGAAGTTTTGGATGAATTTGGGGTTGGTAGAGATAATGTGCAAACGAGTCAAGCAAGCATCTTGGAATGGCTTACAAGAGTTTTAGGACAAAACTAGATTAAT
This sequence comes from Candidatus Cloacimonadota bacterium, assembly GCA_009777575.1. Lineage (GTDB taxonomy): Bacteria > Cloacimonadota > Cloacimonadia > Cloacimonadales > WRIO01 > WRLO01. The sequence goes on along the minus strand of WRLO01000055.1, from coordinate 23,391 downwards.
TATTTTAAATGTCCAGAAGACTGCTTTTTTTAATCATTTGTTGCTTTTTGTGCATACAATCAATGCAAGCTCTCATTATTAGGGTAATTGATCCCAATGGAAATCATATTCCTTTTGTGGTGATGCGAGGGGAAAAGCAGACTATGGTAGCGGATAGTTTGGGGGTAGCAAGGCTAAACATCTCCCAGAACACTTCCTTCGAAAATGAGGTAATAATTTTCTCTCGCCTTGGCTACAGAGCTACGCAGAGGAGAATTGAAGAGCTTATTGCAGACCCTATAGTAATCATGCAAATAGCACCTATCCGAGCAGATGATTATATAGTTCGAGCAGAACCGATAGTCTCACCGTTTCGAATGACAACATCATCTAGAAGAATAGAAATCGTGGAGTTAAGTCGTAATTATTCTTCTATTGGTGAAATCATCATTGACATTCAAAATATCAATGTGAGAGGTGTCAGACTCGCAGGTGAAAGGCAAACAATTTCAATCGGAGGACATCATAGTAGGCATACAATAATTATGTTGGACAACATCGTTTTAAACCCTACAGGTCAATCAGTTGATCTTGCAAGTATTCCCTTTGCTGAAATTGAATCTATTGAAATAGTCAAAAATAATGTGTCTGTAGAGACTGGATCCGGTGGTATTGGTGGTATGATCGTCTTACACACCAGAAAAAACAATCGTCAAAATCAAATGCATTTCTCTCAAAGTATTGGTTCTTTTGGTAGTATCAAGCAAAACACCGGATTCCGTCTCTGGCTGGATAATTTCGGCATTTCTTTCAATACATCATGGCTTCAGGCAGACAATGATTATGAATATGAATTTCGAGATGAGACTCTTAAGAGGCAATACAATGAAAAAAGCAATTTAAACATTGCTACAGATCTACAATACCAAATTGGCAAGCATGATCTCACCTACAATCTACGGTATCAAAGATTTCACAACCAAATGCCAGGACCTATTAATCAGCTTCCCCTTTATTTAGGAGCCTTTCAAGAAGGCTATACTACCCACCACAATCTTTTGTATATTACTAAAGTCCGCTTCCCCATGTTTAGAGGAGCATATCACAAAATTTCTGACGAATATATTGGTAAGGGGATGGATATAGAAATTCAAGCTTATCAAATTGACACCCAATCGATTTATAACAACACTCAAGCACCTATCCCATTTTTTCATACCATTGATGAGAACAAACAAAGGTTACAAGGTGTAAAATTAGGCTCAAGACAGGCATTTTGGGTAAAAAACTTTGAGCTAAGTCAAAATACTGGAGTTGAATATAAAAAAGAAGATTTTCAGATAAATAATTTTGAATCATACAATCAAGAAAATACCTCTTTTTTTATTTCACAGGCTGTATCAAAAGACATATCAGTTTGGACTACTGAATTGATAGGCAGCTATAGATTGGACTACAACGACCATTTTTCTACTCACAATAGCTGGAGGTTTGAATTTAATAATAATTTTTATTATTATATCCCTTTTTTTATCAATACGAGTATCGGTTCTTCCTACATGATACCCTCTTTTTTTGAGCTATATTGGAAAGGAGATTCGCAAACTCAAGGGAATCCAGATTTAGAACCTGAAAAATCTATTGGTTATAGAATAGAGGGTGTTTTAGACTCAAACCCTTCTCTTGGGATTGCTTACTGGCACAATAGAGCAGAAAATCTTATCTTTTGGAATCGTTCTACGCTTGGTTGGAAACCTTTCAATCTACAAACAGCTGAAATAACGAATTGGGAATTGAATGGAAAATATATTGTTAAAGGACAAAGTTTTAGCTTTAATTATATGAGAACTATAGCTAAAGATAAATCTAAAAATCCAGATGGTTCAAACACATATTTATACGACAAATTCATACCTTGGACACCTTCATTTTACTGGGATCTGCAACTAAATCTAAAAGCTGGATTCTTTTTACAAGATATAATATATACAGCACAAGGCAAGCAATGGTCTACCCGTGATCAGTTAATTCCACCATTAAAAGGACATGAGTTATGGAATACAAGAACAGCTTTTGACTTTCAACTTGGTATAATAAATACAAGTCTAAACCTATTTGTATTCAATATTTTAGACACAAAATATGAAAATTATCCAAATCAACCAGAACCGGGCAGACACTGGGAAATTCAGCTGAGTTTTAGGATATGATTTTGGAAACTTGATAAAAATAAAAGGAGTGATAAATCATGAAAATCACATTTTTCTTTATAGTCATACTTTTAAGTATGAACTTCGCAAAGGCACAGGAAATTTATATCGTCAATTCAAATAGTGAGACCCTCAGTCATGTCCAGATTTATGATTTTTCTGTTACCAACAATTTCGCACAAATAGGTCAGTATGGAAATCATATCACCTACCATGAAGAAAGACTTTACATAGTCAATTCTGGGGACAATAATATCCAAGTTGTCGATTTGGAAGGAGTTACAAGAGGATTTATTAATCTTGAAAATTCTAGTAATCCGTGGCATATTAACATCCACAACGGATTTATTTATGTTACAGGACTTTTCACAGGAAAGCTGTATAGGATTGACTTGAATGCACCATTTAACACACATTTTGATAAAGCGGATGGAAATTTTCTTTATAACGAGTTGTTCATCGGCACCACTCCGCAAGGTATGCTTGTTCATGATAACAAAATGTTTGTCGCACTTGCAGGTGTATATTTCCCAGATTATGGACAAGGAAAAGTTGCAATTATAGATTTAGAAACCTTTTCTATCGTTGATACTATAGATGTCGCTCAAAATCCGCAGGAACTTATAGTAGATTCCAGAGGATACATCCATGTAGTTTGCACGGGAAATTATGCAGAACTAACTAGCAAAATAGTGATTTTTGACAGTCAAAATTTTGAAATAGTTCACACCCTTGATTTTGATTGGTCTTTTTTCACAACTATTCAAAAGGGACCAGACGGACTAATTTATGTAGGAAATGGTTTTGGTCTCGGCTTTGCGACTTACGATCCTATCACTTATGAAATCATCAATGGATTTGGAAATACACTTTTTACTGGTGGACAATATTTAATTTATGATAGCCAGTTTATCTATGTTTTAGAACCAGATTGGTTGTTTAATTCATCGTTAAATATTTACACTCATGATCACGATATTGTCCGACAAATATCTCTCGGGATAGGCTCTCTTGCAATGGTCATGCATAATAGGCATTCTTCTATAGATGATATTGTGATGCCAAATTCTTATGAAGTTTTTGCCTATCCAAATCCTTTTATGTCAGAAATAAAATTTGATATTAAAGGATTTGTCAAAGAGATAACTATAGATGTATTTAATATCAGAGGACAGAAAATTGCTACCACATCAGATAGGAATTGGGATGGGAAAAACATGTTTGGTATTGATGTGCCAGCAGGTATGTATTTTGCAAGGATTTCAGATGGAAATGAGGTGATAGTGAAAAAGATTTTGCGGATAAAATAGTCTATTTTCAATATTCGTAATGTTTTAAAATTACATTTCCTTACTTATATCTTCCCTCCTGTTTATGTTTATTTTTTTACCTTATCAAAACGATTCGTCCTCTAGCAGACTCTCCAACTTCGGTTACAATGAGATAAAAATAAATCCCTGAAGACACTTTTTCTCTATTGTTATTATTTCCATCCCAGGTAAAGCCATTGAATCTATTACTTTCTTCTAAAGTTGTTATTAATTGACCATTTACATCAAAAATGCGTGCTTCAGAAACCCCTCTTGGGAAATGATTTGGATAAGTGATTTGAATAGAAAGGACATCTCCTAATTCAGGTCTGAAGGGATTAGGAAAAACTTCAACAGAATTTAGGGAATCTGTTCTATCAGTGCTGGAAACAATTTGAGTGGTCAATAATCCTTGAGCAGTTCCTATTAAAAGCAAACCCGTAGATTCTTGAAAAGCAAGTGATAATATATTGTTTGTGGTCAAAGGGGAATTGCTCATAGTAATATTTGCATAAGTGTTTCGATTTATGTCATACATAGTAATCCCTCGGTCTGTTGAACCAATCCAAACTCTTCCTAATGTGTCAATGGCTATTGAAGTAGGCGTAGTGGGATTTCCGCCAAAAACCCTTTCTTCACCAGCGAAATATAGTTCGACTCCGGTGGTGTTTGGATCATCATTCCAGCTACCGTTTAGATATACTTCTTTTCTTCTAGCCGAAGTCGACCTATACCAAGTAATCCTATTGTTTCTAATTTCTTTCCAGATAACACTATTATCATTGGCAGCAGTCGAAGCAAACCAGACTTGGGTGAAACCTTGACCTTGATAAGAAGCTATTTTATAAACTCTCCCGGAATTCATCATAGGCGGAGTTTCCCAAAAAGCTCCGTTTGTTTCCGGCGCATTATTACTCCTCCAAATTCTGAGTCCCATAGAACTAGAACCAAAATAAGAGTAACCATCAATCTTGTGGACATCTGTAATATCAAAAATAGGTGAAATTCTAGGTGCAAAAGTATAATCAATACGAATATTATTGTTGAAAACATTAATTCCACCTGGGTCTTCGTTGCTTGAATTGGCAGCGGAGCTAACCCAAATTTGATTCTGAACTCTGAGAATAGAAGAGATAGTAGGGTTAATAATAGGATAATATTCTTTTGTGATAGTATGCCAGATAGGATTTTGAGGGTTTGAGTCATCTAAAACAGAAATCCCGTTCCAAGAGCCACCAGCGCCTGGAGGCTCGGTCCACCAAGCGCCAAACCATTTTCTGTTCATAGAATCAATACCTATCGCTCTAATATTGTTGGAAATAATATCAGAATTTCTGACGTTGTAATGGGTCCAAATACCCGTTTTGGCATCCATAAAAGAAACACCTGTACCAGCAGTAGAAGAGCCAGTTCTCTGCGTAATACCGTCAATAATCCAGATGATATTATTATCAACAGCAAAATCAACGATAGTATTAGTATGTATACTATTGGGTGTGAAATTGTGCCAATTTGTAGCAACAGTGGTATCATCAGAAAGCCTTTTATTGTAAAAATAAATCCCACCACCCCAAGTAGTGAGGAATATTTTATCTTCAAATAAAAGGATGTTTGAAGCAGCTCTAGAAAAAATTTCATCAGAACCTAAATAATGCAGTTTTGCTTCTCCTTTTTCAATAATAGCCAAACTACGCGAATCATGATCAGGTTCATAATGGTCTCCCAATTCTTCCCAAGAACCAAAAATAGCATAGATGATAAAATCATTTATAGGAGTATTATTGTTGTTTCCATTATCAATCAATACCTTTGAAAAACGCGATTCTGAAAAATATACGGTCCAATTATCAATATTGTTTATATTTTCCTTTGTAAAAGAAATGAGTCTTTGGTTTGTTCCTAAAACGAGCAAATCTCCCTTTGTATCAAGAGAATTGACACTTTCATTGTCGTTTAATCTAATGTGTCTCCAAGCAAAATCAAAGTCCAAAGAATCTGTGTGAGCAACAGAAAAACCAATGTTGGTTCCAATATATAGATAGTCTTTATCATCTACTACAATGCTATTTACCTCTGTAAAAGGAGAATTGAACACATTGTAATTCTTTTTAAACAAAGGAAAGGGAAAACTCTCCTCATTTGTAAAAAGCGTCAAACCTCTGTCAGAACCAAAATAAATAATGTCTTTATGGCTGTAAATGGCATTCATTCTCAAGGCCGGCAGCCCTGAATCAGCCGTCAAAGAAACCCCAAAATTATTGTTCTTTAACCTGTCTATGCCTTGCCCATTAACGCCTATCAATAACTCATTATCACCCAAGGAATTGACCCTGCTGATATTGTTTCCGCGCATACCGTCAATAGTTGTAAGAGTTCTGATATAGGAATTAGTCCTGGTGTCAAAATACTCGAGTCCTCCCCAAGTAGCAATGACGATATTTCCTTCATAAACCACTAAATCACGCATATGCGTAGTATTTGTGTATAAAGTCCAGTTTCTTTGACTCCAAAGAGAGCTACAAAGAAGTAATACAGCAAAAAATAAAACAATATTTTTCATTTAAATAACTCCTTTTTATAAATATAAAAGAATAAAATCAACATAATTATGCCAATAAAAGCCAAAATAAATAACATAATCTGTTTGTCAACAAAAATATATCCAAGTGCTATTAAGCCCAGTATCAAAGTCGTAAACCAGCAAATCAAGGTAACAGTCTTATGAGAGAATCCTTTGTCAAGCAGTTTATGATGTAAATGCTTTTTATCGGCTTGAAAAATATATTGTCTGTTTTTTAGCCTTCTAATCACAGTAAATAAAGCATCAATCAAGGGTATAAAAATCACAGTAAGTGGAACAAGCAAGGTGAAAGTAGTCAATCCCTTAAATTGAGTCTCATTTCCAGCAATGGCGAGGCTGGCAATCAAGTAGCCAATGAATAAACTGCCTGTATCTCCCATAAAAAGCTTGGCTGGAGAATAATTATATCTCAAAAACCCAAGTAAAGTGCAAACAAGAAAGGCACTATTAATAAAAACTAAAAAATTTTTAAAATGATACGAAAAAAACAATAAAACTAGACAAGTGATAATAGTTATGCCAGCTGCCAATCCATCTAACCCATCAATGAGATTAATCGCATTCATCACTAAAAGATACCATAAAATCGTAATTGGAAAGGATAAATAATTAATGTAAAAAGGATTTCCTAAAGGATTTGTAACTTGAGTAATATTAAAACCTAAAAAGATCATCAGCAAGGCTATTAATATTTGAAAAAAGAGCTTTTGTTTAGCTTTTAGTGCATGTTTATCATCCAAAACCCCAAGGATAACCACTAATAAACCACCAAAACATAATTTGTAAATTGATTCTTTAATGAAGTTTTCATCAAGTCCATAAATAGCAAGAAGTAAAAAAATGATGTGCAACAAAGCAAATACAATACCTCCACCAGTAGGTATAGGACTTTTATGGAGCGTTCTTTCGTTTGGAAGCGCCAATATCTTATGAACTGCCGAATATTTGATAAAAAGCTTTGTTAAAAAAACACTGCTAAAGAACAATAATCCGCATAACAATACATAATACCAAATAAAAGCATCATTCATAAAAATTCATTACCTTTGTATGTATACAATTTTTCATATTCAGAAATAAATAACTCATAATGGAATTGATTTGTTACTTTATTTAATGATTCTTTTCCTTTTTCTTGTAAAAGAATTTTATTTTTTAAAATAATAGCTATCACCTTTTCGATAGAATTTACATCATTTGGCTCTAAAAGCCATCCATTTGCATCACAGACTAATTCATTATTACCTTTAATATTTGAGCAAATCACTGGTAAGCCTACGCTCATAGCCTCCAAAATAGAAATAGGTAAACCTTCCCATGACGAATTAAGCATGAAAATATCATATTCTATCAATTTTTCTCGCACATCAGATACCCAGCCACAAAGGACTATCTGCTCACTTTTTTCTTCTTTATTTACTAATAAACAACACTCCTCAAATAATTCTCCATCGCCAATAAAGGTGAATTTAATATTTTGATATTTCTTAACAACACGGATTGCTTGTTCTATCGTAGAAACTATGTTTTTTTGTTTTGAAAACCTTAAAACAGACACTATATTAAGGGTATCATTTTTGAAAAAAGCCTCCTCATAGCTTTTTTGTTTTTTATAAGGATGAATGCCATTAAAAATAGTTATAGCTTTCTTTTTATTAAATCCCAATTTATGAATAGACAATTCTCTTTCATAAATATTTACAAACACATTGAAATCAGCAAAAAATGAGGCAAATATTTCCAATAAAATATAAAATTTATTAATAACCATGTTTTGAAACGGATGAAAAGGAAATCCATGTGTAGTATGTATCACTAAAGGAACACCTGCAAGTTTTGCCATAATACGACCTAAAAAGCCTGTTTTTGAAGAATGAGTGTGGACGATATCGGGCTTTAGTTTTTTAAACATCCGAAACATCTGGTAAGCAGCGCAAAAATCTTTTATCGATATATTTCTGACAAGGGTATTGATTGTTATGTGTTCCCAACCTTTTTCTTTTACTTTATCAACCATTTGCCCTTGACTGCGCGATACAACAATGATTTCGTATTTATCCTGATCCAATCCAGACAAGAGCATTATCATCATGTTTTGAACACCAGACAAGATAGGTAAAACTTGTAAGTGCATGAGTCTAATTTTTTTCATAATGTTTATTGATAAAGTGTTTTCTCCATAAACTCGTAAAATATCCGTGTCTGATTTTCGCGAGAATATAGTGAATCAAAACTTAGGTCTGTTCTTTTTCGTAAAGATAGGGTGGAGGTTTTATCTGGAGCTTTCTCATAAGAATTAAAAAATTCTTTTAAATATTTACAAATCCCAACAATATCTTCCATATAACAGATACAATTATGTCCTTGAGATTTTAAAATTTCAGCAGTTTCGCAATTTATAGGTATCATAGCTAAAATTGGAACACAAGCCCTGATATATTCAAATACTTTGCCCGGTATAGTGCTATCGCCTTCTTTACTTGATACCAACAAGAGCAGTAAATCAGCATTTTTCATATATTTTATAGCATTTTGATGATTAACTTGGGGAATAATTTTAATATAATCTGATAAATTTTTTGCTTGAAGATAATTCAAAGTTTCTAAATAAAAATTTCCTATAAATTCAAAAATCACATTGGGCGGGATTTCATTTTTACTTTTCAAGATTTCGAGTGCTTGAATAAAATAATAAACACTTTGATTTCCGTAAATATTTCCAACATATCTTATTGTTATATTTTGAGAAGAATCTTTTATTTCTACAGCTTCAGAAGTATTTTCAGTAAAATCATCTTCGTCGTATCCATTGTAAACTACATCAATCTTCTCTCTGAGATATTCCCCAAAATGTGAGATTAAAATTTCCTTTTTTTTATTTCCAATAATTATAACACCTTTGGCAGATTTCAACATCATTTTTTCATATTTTTTGGCATGTAGATAAAGTAATCTAAAAATGTACTGGGGATAGGCATGTAAAGTCCATAAATCACGATAATCTATGATTATTGGTATATTGGTCTTTTTATGTAGTTGATATGCTAAAACGCCTGTTGTATAAGGTCCAATCGTAGCTACAATACATTCATAATGCTTTGTTCTGAGCAGATGCAATGCCTTCTTATAAGCAAAAGGAAACCAGCCAATTTTATCATCAATCGGAAACAGACCACGCACAATCTTTTTTATTTTTTCAGGCGTATGGAAATAAACATTTTTTGAGTTGGAAATTATTTTGGTAGTTGTATCTCTTTTAGTAGTTTTTTTATTAAAAATTTTCAAAATACTCATCAGATCGAATGATTTTGTTCGATAAATATTTTCTGCTCTTGATTCTTTTAAAAGTTCATAATCATAGGAATGAAATTGTATATCACTTACTGTAAGGACATCGATTTCCCAGCCAAATTTTTTTAGGTATTTTATAGTCTTTATAGGTCTTTGAACGCCGGGTCCGCCTAAAGGAGGGTAAAAATATGCTAAAAATAGCAGTCTCTTTTTCATTTTTTATCCCAATATAGCTTCATAAAGCTCTGGTTCTTGATTTTCCCAAATAAAATGTTTTTTTGTATATTTATACCCACACTCGCCTTTTTTAGTCACAAGATTATCTTTATTTAGAACTCTCACCGATAAATTATACAAAGCCTTATCATCAAAATTAATTGTCCAACCCCCTTTTGATTTATACACAAGCTCTGACAAATTGTCAAGTTTGTTTACAATCACAGGAATGGATTGAGAAAAATACTCAAAAATCTTCATATTTGTAGTTTTATGATATTTTTTACATTGAACAACATCCCCCATAAAAACTCCTATTTTTGCAGCTTTCATCTCTATCAGTGCCTGCTCATTTGGCATATAAGGTTTATAAATAATATATTCATGGAGATGATGATATTTAATATAATTAAAAAAGTATTTTTCTGTGGATAGATTTTTGAAATTTCCAATAATTAAAAAGGTGAATGGTTTCTTGTTTTTCTTGAATAGTTTTGCTGTTTTTAAATATATATTTAAACCTCTTTCAAAGGCTAAGCTCCCCACATAAATTAAGTCATATTGCTTTATTAATGCTTCTTTAGAGATATATTTATCATTTTTTTTAAAAGTATCATGAATTAAATAATTGGCACATAAAAATACATTTTGATTTACATATTTATATCTTTTTAATAAATGGTCGTTTACGGTGATAATGGAATCAGCTTTTTTTGCAAAATAGCTCTCATAACACCAATACAGTTTAGATAATAAACAAACAGAGATTTTTCCCAATGACAGTTCTCGCATTTTGTCTCCGAAAGCCTCAACATAAAATTCATGATTGTCATATACAAGACGACATTTGAATATTTGTTTTAAAATAAAACCTGCTATCAAACTCAAAGGTTCTACGCAAATAACTATATCTGGCTTGAATTTTACAGCCTGAAGGATGAAGCAAAACAAAATATAGATTTTATTATTTTTTTGAGGTATTATATGATAGGTAAAATCAGGGCTATGATTAATTTTTTTGTTTGAATTGATTTGATTATTAGTAATTAATCTTATCTTGGAATCCATTTTCAAGAGACTTTGCACGATTTTATAAAAAACTCTTGTATCAAACCAAATATGTGAAATTGTGAGAATAAGAATCTTCTTTTTCATTCAGGTTCCATGTCTATGAGATTTATTTCGACCTCTAACCCTTTAAAAACATTAACAAACTGAACAATATTCTTCTTGTAGCTACAATTTCCGCCAAAGACGTTGGAAATAATTTTTTTACCAACAATCTCGAAGGTAATTTGATCAATATATATCAAAAATCTAATAATGACTCTATTTCCGTCTTCAATAACAATCATCTGATTTCTATTTTCATACCATTCTACCATATCAGAACAGGTTGTGACAAAAGCATTTTGGCTTTTGAAAAGATCAAGGACATATTCAAATAATTTTGGCATATAAGGAATATCATGATAAAGACTATTGGAAAACTGTATATGAAAAAGTCCTTGCACCTTTTTGACTGATGAAACAACCTCTTTTATTTGTTCCATAGCCTCAATATAAGAGACAAATTTATATTTATCTAATTTTAAAAGTTGATCTGTGAAGGAGATAGGTAACTGAATAACATTGTGGTTTGCAACAACAGTGTCATAAGAAAATACTGGATAAGGGAGGGCAAACCCATTGTAAAACCCATTTTTAGTTTGTGGTCTTCTAGAAGAATCAAATTTTATACCCATATCTGTTTGTATTTTATCAATAATTTCAGTCTCAGCGAAACTGTTTACATGCCTAATTCCCGACTTATTAATCTTTAGTTTTGACATCAACATATCATATTCTTTTTTAATTCTATCTGTTGATATTTCTTTTGATTTATATAATAAGGCAACTTCTGAACCATTTTTAATAACATCTCCCAACTCTTTTAAAATATCTTTATCATCAAAATCATAATCAAATAATTGTTTTTTATCCTTATTTATACCAATAAACCAAGTTGAATGAAATCTATATTTCTTCTCGAGCTTTGATATTTCGTAAATATTCCAGTATTCCTCAATATTTGAAAACAGATATTTGAGAACACTTAATATGTTTTTGAAAAGAATTGTTATTTTAAAAGTAAATAATAAATAAAAATTTTCAAAAAAGCTCATACTTAATGAAGTTATTCCCCATTTTTGCATTTTGTCTAAATCATGAGATATGATTGCAGCAAATTCTTGCCCTCCGGGCCAAAGACAAGTTTTAACACTCCATAAATTTTTGTTTTCAATAAGGTCTTTTAATATCAAAGAAAAGAAATCAATAAAATGATTTATATAAGGTAGATGAAAATATTCATTAAATCCTAAATCGCTCAAAGATAGCTCTGTTTTTTTGTCTTTTGATTTCAGATGATTTCTATTATCATCTGACAAGTGAAAAAAAACATTTCCTATGATGTCAAAATCAAAAGTGCAGTATCTACAACCTGAATGGTCAACGAAATTTACTGGTGATTTATGACTTCTTTTGGAGCTAATATAAGGTAATCCATCTTCAATATTAAAAGTTTTTAAATTGTATTTTAATTGATCGCCAACAAAAAATCCTTTCACATACAAATCCTTATTAAAAGGTATATGAACAAATGAATGATTTGTAATCATCCATTCTAAATATACAGGATCTGGTAACGAAGAGCTATAATATACAATCACATCATTGGGATTCAACTCTGTTTCTGGGTCAAGATATTTCCAAACATAACCGCTGATATCCAGCATGTATTCTAAGGCGAATTTTATCTGTCTATTGTATTTATCAACAGTTGGGTCAATATAAACTGCAATCATCTGCTCTCCTATAAAAAATTTTCACAGATGTCATTATTTTGATATTTGTTTTTCTGTCAACTATTTTTTGTAATTAGGGGTTTGGGTGGATGATATTAATGTTAACAATTACCAAGGGGGGAGATTGTTGGGATAATCATTTTTTTATTGTAACGTATTAATATGTAGACAGATACAGTAGATAAAGCCCAAATTAAATCTATCATAATTTTAAATGACGCATCAAAGATGCCAAGGGATGAACCAGTCAAGTAGAAACTTTTGTAGATAAGTTAAAGCCCTCAGTTGATGTGACTCTAAATAAAAAACGATGACTATTTAATAACCTCTGCTGAATTTGTGGGTTTAAATAGTTGTACCGCATAAAACTCAATCCCTTGGATGTGGAAAAGGTTGGTTATGATATGTTATATATAAAGTAACACACATTTGTCGAGTATATGGCACTAAAATATCATTATAGAATGTTAATCTAGACGATTGACAGTTCTAAGCCTTCTGAATTAATCAGCTTTATTTCTGTTTATGCCTCTAGTCGATTGTTTGCAAAAATCAATAAATATTTTTTGTTCATCAATCAAATCGGTCATAGAATCTGCGAAATTAATAGCTTGTGTGATATTCATTTTGGAAAGATAAAAAACTTTGAAAATTGAGACCAAAGCCTCGATAGTTTCTTGCGAAAATCCTTTTCTCAATAGACCAACCGAGTTTATTCCTGCTATTCTGTATCTATCCATACCTTGTCCTCTGGTGAAAGGAGGAATGTCCTTTCGTAAACCCGAAGCTCCACCTACAAAAGCGTGTGTGCCTACTCTGACAAATTGATGAACAGCAGTTACTCCTCCAATGATAGCGAAATCGTGAACATGAACATGTCCAGCGAGCTGAACAGCATTGGAGAGAATGACATTGTTTCCAATCTGACAATTGTGTGCAATATGAGCATAAGCCATAATAAGATTGTTATTTCCAACGAGAGTATCTTCATCAGTAGTTGCGGATGGGTGGAGGGTGCAGAATTCTCTTAAATGATTATTATCACCAATAATTAATTTGGTAGGCTCTCCCTTATATTTTAAATCTTGGCAAGGTAAACCTATGGAAGCAGAGGGGTAAATCTTGTTGTTTTTGCCGATAGTAGTGAAACCCTCAACTATCGCATGAGCCATAACCTCAGTGTTTTCGCCGATGTTGACATTTTTACCAATTATAGCATAAGGACCAATAACAACACCATCAGCCAAAAGAGCATCAGGGTGAACAATGGCGGTAGGATGAATATTTTTCATATAAACTCCATAAAAAATTATTTTTTCACCACTTTCGCCATAAAATCACCTTCGCATACTTTGTCATTACCAACATAAGCTTCTCCGTGCATTTTAGTCAAGAAAGTTTTCATGGAAGTGCAAGTTAATTCAAATCTTAAAATATCACCGGGTAAAACAGGTTTTCTAAATTTGACATTGTCAATAGAGGCAAAATAAACGACATGTTCTTCAGGTTTTTCGATAGTGTTTAGTAGCATAACTCCGCCTGTTTGAGCCATAGCTTCGATAATCAAAACACCGGGCATAATAGGGTGGTTTGGAAAATGCCCTTGAAAGAAAGGTTCATTAATAGTGACATTTTTAATACCAGTAATGCTTTCTCCGGGTTTAAAATCAACGATTTTGTCAACTAAAAGGAAAGGATATCTATGTGGTAAAATCTTTTGAATAGCGTTGATATCAAAGACGACATCGGTGGCTTTTCTACCGAGATAAGTTTTTTGCATATCTTGTTTTTTCTTTAATTGTTTAAGTTTTTTAACTAATTCAACATTTGTTTTATGTCCGGAGCGGGCAGCAAGTATATGTCCTTTTATGGGGACACCTAATAAGGCAATATCACCAAGTAAATCAATCACTTTATGTCTGACAAATTCGTTGTGATAGCGAAGTTCAGTGTCATTTAAGAGACCTTCTTTACTAACTTTAATTTCCTCTTTGAAATTGAATAATTCTCTCAATTTTTCAATTTCAATTTTATCTTTATCAGCATCTGCGAGGACGAGGGCATTGTCAAAAGAACCACCTTTAATTAATCCTGCTTCTTTAAGAGCGAGTATTTCGTGTAAAAAACAAAAGGTTCTAGCATGAGAAAATTCTTTTTCAAAAACATCAAGACTAGGTAACCAAGTATATTGAGTACCCAGATGTTTGTGTTGAAATTCAATCATAAAAGTTATTTTCAGTTCATTTGAGGGGACAATAACGACATCAACATTGTCTTCAGGAGCAGAAAAAGAGATAGCTTCATCAAATTCAAAATATTCGCGGACTGAATTTTGTTCTTCTACTCCAACTTCTTTCAATAATTTAAAGAAAGGATAGGCACTCCCGTCAGCAACAGGGACTTCTGGTCCGTCGACTTCAATGATGATATTGTCGATATTTAAAGATTTGATAGCAGCTAAAACATGTTCAATAGTAGAAACGGAAGCGATATCTTTGATACCGACGGTAGTTCCTCGTGAAATATCAATCACAAAATCAATAGTAGCTGGAAATCTAGGGCAGTCAGTTAAATCAGTTCTAATAAAAACTATACCTTCATCTTTTTCAGCAGGTTTGAAGGTAATAGTGGAAATCTCACCAGTATGCAGTCCAACACCAGTATAAGAAGTAATACCTGCAATAGTATTTTTATATTCTTTCATTCTGAATTTTCCTCTTTTTTCATCAATTTTTTCACAAATCTGACAACATTTGGTAAATCTCTCAAGGACATCATAATTTTCTTTTGTTCAAAAGCCGGTAAAGCAGGGTAGCCAAAATATTTCCCTGTTTGTAAATCACCTGGGACACCAGATTGGGCACCAACCATAGTTCGATCATGGATAGTGAGATGTCCGGCTACTCCAACTTGTCCAGCGAGATAAACATTTTTTCCAATAGAAGTATTTCCAGCTAGACCGACTTGTGAGCAAAGAATAGAGCTTTCATCAATATTACAATTGTGTCCAATTTGGACGAGGTTATCAATTTTAGTATTTGATTTTATTTTAGTGGTGCCAATAGTTGAGCGGTCAATGGTAGTATTTGCACCTATTTCCACATCATTTTCAATGACGACATTGCCAACTTGAGGTATTTTGAATTGAGAACCGTTAATTTCAATAAATCCAAAACCATCAGCGCCTATCACAGCTCCGGCATGTATGATGACATGATTTCCAACTTTGCAGTCATTATAAATGGTTACGGAGGGATAAATTTTACAATTTGAACCAATGGTAGAACCTTTCATAATAACGGTAGAAGCACCAATATAGGAATTATCTCCAATCGAGACATTTTCTTCAATGACAGCAAAAGGAGAGATATGAACATTTTTACCTATATTAGCAGAATAGTGAATAGCAGTTTGGTCAGAAATCGTTTTTATGCTATTTTTCTCATCTTCATTTAGCCACCATGCGACAAGAGTCATAAAGGCAAGATAAGGTTTGTCAACTTTAATAAGGAGTTGATTTTTATTTTTTTGAAGAGTGTCAATATTTTTTTCATGTGTAACTAATTGTGTATCAGTGTTTAAACTCATGTTAGCTACAGGGAGGATACAGGGGTCATTTATGGGAATAAAAATCAAGCCAGCTTGAGAGTTTTGAAAATCATTCAGATATTTTTTATTTTCATAAAAACAGATGGATTCATGATTTGCTTCAGCAAGCTCGGAGACATTGTTGAAGGTGAGCGGTAAATTATCGTCAACGGTAGATAAACAATGTTTTTCAATAATTTTCAAGATGATAGATAGATTAATATCGTTGTTAAAAACTTTCATGTCTACCTATTCATCTCATTAATAACTTGGTCAGTAATGTCGAGTCTTTCTTGTGCCCAGACGACACCAGAAGAGGCATCAAAGATAATGGAATAATTTTCTTCAACGGCTATTTTATCGATAGCGAGTCTAAGTTTTTCCATGATTGGAGCCATCAATTCGTTGTTTCTTGTGGCAGCTAAGCCAGTTTCACCGAAAACGCGTTCAATAAATTGTTGTCTTTCTCTCATTCTTGTAGTTATTCTTTCTTCAGCTTCTCTTCTACCTGATTCAGTTAAGGTCAGTCTTCTAGTTTCCAGCTCTCTTTCCAGTCTGACAATTTCGGCTTCCATATCGTCAATTTGACTAACCCAATTGTCTCTATCGACTTGAAAAATTCTTTGTGCTTCACGAGTATCGTTTGATTCTGAGATTATTTTATAGCTGTCAATATAAGCAATTCTCAGAGTTTGAGCAGTCAAACTAATAGTGAAAACCACCATGAATGATAAAAATATAATAAATTTCTTCATTGTTCCTCCAATGATTTATGCATTTTTAGCCAATAAAAAAGTTTAAGTGTTTTTGTCAACAAATATTCTGAAGGGGATTTTAAAATATCAATTGACAAAAATGAAAAGGGAAAAAAAATGGTAAATATGGATGGGTAAAGGGAGGGGAAGTGACACGGAGATTGTTGGAGAATTAAGAATTAAGAATTAAGAATTAAGAATTAAGAATTAAGAATTAAGAATTTTAAGACCTTTCACTGCGTTCAAGGTGACAGGGGGGAGTGACACGGAGATTGCTTCGTGAGAATAGCAAGCAGTGACCTCGCAACGACGGGAGGGGGGGAGATTCGGGGAAGTGACACGGAGATTGCTTCGTGAGGATAGCAGGAAGTGACCTCGCAACGACGATATAAGTGACCTCGCAACGACGGGGAGGGGGGAAGAATCGGGGAAGTGACACGGAGATTGCTTCGTGAGGATAGCAAGCAGGAACCTCGCAACGACGGGAGGGGGGGAGATTCGGGGAAGTGACACGGAGATTGCTTCGTGAGGATAGCAAGCAGTGACCTCGCAACGACGGTGAGGGGGGATAGCAAGAAGAGACCTCGCAACGACGGGGAGGGAGAGCAGAATAAAAAGGAGATTAAGTATGAAAAAAACATCAATATTTTTCTTGTTAATAATGAGCTTTTTCTTATTGAAAGCGAGTTTATTAACATCAGAAACCCAGAGATATGTGGTAGGCGAGTTATTCACTGTCACATCTTGAGGAACCTGTCCAATAGCGCGGTCTGCGTTAAAAACCTTAGCGGATAACAAAGAGGATTACCCTTATTTTATCCCTTTGATATGGCAAATGGACGATCAAATAAGTCCGGGAGCATCAGCACGAGGATCTTTGTATTCAATATCTGGAACTCCGATGGCAGTCTGGGGTGGAGTAAATTTTGTATCAGGTGGAAGTGCACAAACAGCTGGTCAATACTCAGCCCAATACAACAATATAGTAGTTGTTCCTAGCCCGATTGAGTTAGATATTGGTTATGAAATCACAGATAATACAATCAGTGCTTATGCAAATGTAAATATGCTTGAAAACATAACGACTACGAATAATAGGATATTGTTTATAGTTAGTTATGATTTTGAAGGCGAACTTTATGGAGATTTTTTTTCTAAGGTAGTCCGATACAATGAGCAGAATTTTGGTTTGACGAATTTAGGAGAAAGTGGAATATTTACTCAAGAAATAATATTAGATCCTTCATGGGAATTACATAGGTTGAAATTAATAACCTTGATTCAAACATTTTCTGGAAATAGAGTAATACACCAGTCACAGACCATAAATTTGGATTATCATTTACCTCATCTTCTTGCACCTCGTCAATTAGTTGGAGATTATAATGACGAAATAGCTCCATATTCCATAGACCTTTCTTGGCAAGTTCCTCTCTATTCAAACACGACTTTATTGGGATATATGGTTTATCGAGATAATGAGGCAATTCATGCAGAGCCATTAAGTCCAGAGATAACCAATTTAAGTGATTTTAATATCGCACCAGCTACGATGTATTATTATTTTGTGAGAGCAATTTATATAGACGGAGAGTCATTGCCTTCAAATTTTGTAGATATCTATACGGATAAAAATGTTCCAACTCCAGTTTTGGGACCACCAAGAAATCTACAAGGTTATGACCAGCAAGATAAATTTACAAAGTTTATCTTGTGGGAAGCTCCTAACTATGAAAATACGGAATTTCTCTTATATAGGGTATATAGAAATGGGAAAAATATAGCTGAATTGTCTAATATGAACGAAATATTTTTTACAGATAGAAATATCAATGAGTCTGGTTATCTAACATATTATGTGACAGCAGTTTATACTCATGCAGAGTCGAAACATTCGAATTATGTACAAATGTATATCGAACCAGAGCCAAATGTGCCAGTGTTGGGTGAACCGAAGAATTTGCGTGGTGAGTATATGCCACCGTCCACTGTTACCGCGCAGGGGCAGGGAGATGGCAAGAAGGGATCTCACAATGACGGGATGTGGGAAACAAAGGGTGGCAGCGATGAACCACGAGGTGGCTCAGTGACATTGACATGGGAAGCTCCTGATTATGAACACACAATATTTTTAGGATATAGAATATATAGGAATAATTTTGCCATCGCAGAAATCGTTGATATTGATGAGATGTATTTTTCAGAAGCTAATATTCAAGAAATAGGATTATTAGTGTATTGTGTTACAGCGGTATATTCAGATGGCGAGTCAATAACATCAAATATTTTTGAAGCTACCAATGTAGTTTCTGATGACGATTCTACAGAGGTCTCATATCAGACTATTCTGGTAAATAATTTTCCTAATCCATTTAATCCTGCTACAACAATAGCTTTTGAATTAGCGGTAGATTCTATTGTCTCGATAGACATTTTTAATGTTCGTGGTCAAAGAATGAAAACATTGGCGAATGAGCATTTTGGCGTAGGTTTTCATAGCGTAGAATGGAATGGTACCGATGATAATGGGCGTAGTGTGGGTAGTGGAATATATTTTTATCGGATGGTTAGCGGTGATTTTACAGATGTGAAAAGGATGGTTTTGTTGAGGTAGACACAAATTACAAATTACAAATTACAAATTATAAATGCAGACAGAAGATAGTAGTTCTGCGAGTCTTTTCGTAAGCTCAAAGTCTCTTGAACTGCCCCATAAATGTGGGGGGATAATAGAGAGTGACCTCGCAAGAACGGGACAGGGATAGTGTCACGGAGATTGCTGGGGAATTAAGAATTTAAAGACCTTTCACTGCGTTCAAGGTGACAGGGTGGGAGTGACACGGAGATTGCTTCGGGGGGAGATTCATGGGAGGGACCTCGCAAGGACGGGGAGGGATAGTGTCACGGAGATTGCTGGGGAATTAAGAATTTAAAGACCTTTCACTGCGTTCAAGGTGACAGGGGGGGAGTGACACGGAGATTGCTTCGTGAGTATAGCAAGAAGGGGCCTCGCAAGGACGAACCAAAGGAACCTCGCAACGACGGGAGGGGTGACGATTTTCCTGTCACCACCATACATGAAAACCGTAGGGGCAACCTTTGTGGTTGTTCGCATTATTGAACACGGGTGTTAATCCTATGGGTGTAAGCAATACACCACTACAATGAAAAAAGGGGGGGGATTTCTCCCCCCCCTAAAAAAAAGAGATCAATATCCAATTAAACTTTCTAGCGGAACATTATTTTCGAGAGCTTTCAGCATTTCTTCAGCAGATTCGTGAAGTTCCCCATCAGGGTATTTTTCGAGTAAACTTCTAAAAGCTTCTATAGCCATAGAGGTGTTATTCTGATTATCCATAGAAACAAAGCCTTTCATAAACAAAGCTCTGTAAGAGTATTCTGAGTCTGGATAATCGTTAATTACAGCGTCAAAAAAGGCAATAGTTTCGTTTAATTGTCCCATTCTTTGAGAGAGTTCAGCAAAATAGAACAACTCTTCAGGTGTGATAGCAGTTTGGATTCTATCAAAATGAGTTACAACATTGTAATGAAGCATTAAATCTTGTTGAACTTGTTCAAATAATTCAGCAACTTTTCTTCTGTAAATAATGCTGATGAGGCTATTTTCGACATCCGACAAAGGTCTGACTCGAGGTGGAATTTCTTCAACAACATAGAAGAAAACAAATTCACCATTTACATTTCTAAAGACATCACTCAAAACCCCAATTCTGGCTTCAAAGATTTTATTGTTATAGAAATGATCAACTCCTAAAGTGGGAACGATATTATTTCTATAAACATGCTCTAATAATCCACCATTTTGACCTTGCAAAGATTCATTGGTGATATATTCGATGATTTTGTCGGTTTGGTCTCTTCTTGATCTGAGCATATTTCTGATTTCTCTATGGTGTCTATTGGCAGCTCTTTCATCAGAAGCTACAAATTGCCTGATTACTCTGTGGGCAGGGATAGTGTATCTTTCAGTGTTATTTTCATAAAAATCGAGTAATTCTTCTCTGGAAACATCGACATGTTCATTGATTTCTTTTTGATTGAAATAACCTAAAATAACTCTTAATCTGACTTCAGACATTTCGTATCTATCTCTATTATTTTCGATGATATTTGCATCTGCTGCAGCAGCATCCAGCACTCTTTTGTCTATCTCTGCTCTAATACCTCTTTCTTGAATAACTCTATTGGTAATATCAAGTTGCGTGTCACGAGGAACGGAGTTTCTGATAATGTTACCAATCTCACCTAAAGTGACTCTGATTTCAGGTCTACTGCTCTGAACAAAGATGTTCCCACTAGCTTCTGGTGGAATCTGGAAAGGGTTCATCGTATCGAGTAAATTAAATGCAATTACGACATTGTATCTTCTATACAATCCTTCAATATGCGAACTTATGATTTCTTGTTCTGTATGCATGCGGAGGAAGTTTTCTAATTCTTCACTAATTTCATCAAAAGGTCTAACGATAGCAGGTTCATATTCAAATTTTCTGAAAAAATGGATACCTGTTTCAGTATGAAAAGGACCATAAATATGGTTTAGGTCAACAGTAGCTTCAGAAATGTGTCTTTCAAGTTCTGGGTCTTGTCCAATACCGGGTATAATGCCATTCAAGCGAATATTTCTGATAAACCCTCTATCTCTAGCAGAAGAAATATTTGTGGTATGGTCGTGGATGATATCCAAAAAATCATCTCCGCGAGCAATAGCTTCAGTAATGACATGAAGACCTTCTTCTGTGGTCTGTAAGTGCTGTATAGTTATTCTGGGAGGTGTGGTATAGCTACTGATGTGCTCTCGATAATATGCTTCAACTGAGCGAGGGTCAAAATTGAATTCACGATTCACAACATTTTCTAAGTAGATTGCTCTAGCAACCGGAAGAGAAGAAAAGTAAATGGCTTCTTGAACTTCATCAAGCTGATCGATACCCAGTTCCAATGCTTTTAAATAAAAAACATGTTCGGTAATCATCATATCCAAAATCTGTTTTTGACCTTCTACAGTTCTAAATCGTGGAATTTGTAATGATGGTAAGGTGTCAATTTTGTTAAGTAAGTCTAACAAGGTGATTTGTTCACCCTGCATTTCTACAAGAACAATGCTACCATCTAAAGAATGGGAAAAATTTTCTTGGGCAAAAAATGAACCCCAAACGACTAAAAATAGAAAAAGAGAAAAAAAATTCAATCTTTTTTTGTTAATCATACATACTCCTAAAAATTAGTTTATTAGTTTTAACAATAAGAATAAACAATAGAGTTTTAGAAATGTTTCAATATATAGCGAAAAATATTTTTAAACATTTTCATAGTAGTTGAGTTATATAATAAGCATAAAATTTTTTTATGTAAAAGAAATAAAAAAAATCATTGGAGGAACAATGAAAAAATTATTGGTATTAGCAACAATTATGGTGATATTCACCGCAGGAATGCTTGCACAAAACTTGAAGATAGCATATCTCGACACAGATAGGATATTTGCATCTTCAAATGAGGCTCGTGAGGCACATAGGATTTTTGAGATCGATAGGCAGAATTGGACTAGTCAGATTGATGAAATGGAAGCTGAAATATTGAGGCTGGAAAGGGAATACGAAACTCGTAGGCTGACACTCACAGAAACAGCGAGAAGAGAACATGAAGAACGAATAATGACCAGAATGCGAGAAAGGCAACAGTTTATAGAAAGGGTCTTTGGCGAATCTGGGCTCGCAGTAGCGAGAAATAACGAATTAGTTGCACCTATCGCCGCTAAACTAAGACAGATAATAGAAAGGATAGCTGTGGAAGAGAGTTATTCTTTTATCTTGGATCGAGATGCAGTTTTATGGGGACAGGAAAGTTTTGATATCACTGAGCAGGTGGTAAATGAGATGAATAGATAGTGGATAATGGAGAATGGATAATGGATAATGGATAATGGAGAATGGGGAATGGATAATGGAGAATGGATAATGGATAATGGATAATGGAGAATGGAGAATGGAGAATGGAGAATGGATTACGCTGATTTCTGGAAAGTCGACTCTAAATAAATTATTGATATACCTTACACATCCTGAAGGTGATGTGGCTTTTAATAGAAATGATAACAAATATAAATCTCACCCTGAAGGGGTGGGACATTAAAGAGCCACACACCTTCGAGGTAAGGTTGTTTGGGGTCGTATTTAAAGAAGTCACCTCGACCTGAAAGTCGAGACGATCTTTTATTAACCCGCCATTTCAATGGAGGGATGTGATGTCTATCGTAGATAAAGTCCCGCAGGGACGACACATAAGATTTACAAGTGTCGTCCCTGCGGGACTTGGGTGTGTGTGAGCCTTACCCTGCACTGAAGTGCAGGGTTAATAAAATGTCGTCCCTGTGGAGTCCACTCCGAAAAGTCTTTTGCGTAGAGATGTTAGCTCTGTAGAAAGGAATATATGCACCATGTTGCATCTTGTAGGGATGCTACAAAATGTGCCAATTGATTGGTTGCATCCCTACGGGACGCGGTTTTGTGGTTTTACATCATTTTCTACCTAGCTTCACATACCTTCGGCTTATGTAAGGTATGTTTACAATTAATTAAATTCTACATTGAG
>WRLO01000054.1 GCA_009777575.1 Candidatus Cloacimonadota bacterium | reverse complement strand
CTAAAGAACCGCCATATACCGAACGGTATGTATGGTGGTGTGGGAGGACGGTCACCCAATTAATGAGTGACCTCCTACCCGATTAATAAATTAAATTGGTAAAAAAAAAATGGTTGACAAAAACAATTATATTATAATTATGTCCTCTCGGGGTAAACTCATAAAAGAGTGTAGTCCGAAAAGTTTGATAGATAATTTATATATTGTTTATGATTTATAGAAACAAAAAAATATAAAGGAGTAAATATGTTAAAAATAGGAGTAGTAGGAGTTGGTCATTTAGGTAAGCATCATGCAAGAATTTTTTCAGAGTTAGAAAATTGTCAATTAGTAGGTATATATGATAAAATTCCAGAAAGAGCAAAAGAGATAGCTACTCAATATGGTGTTTTATCTTTTAAGAGTTATGAAGAGATGTTATCAGTTGTAGATGCAGTCGATGTAGCAGCGACAACAACTTATCATTTTGATTTAGCCAAACCAGCATTGGAAAAAGGATGTCATGTATTCTTGGAAAAACCAATAACATCAACGGAAAAACAAGCAGAGGAGCTTATCAATATAGCAGCAGAAAAAAAACTGAAAATCCAAGTTGGTCATATAGAGCGATTTAATCCAGTCATCATGCAAACTGCAAGTGAAATAAACAATCCAATGTTTATAGAGTCGCATAGATTGGCACCTTTTACTCCTCGAGGTTCAGATGTTCCAGTAGTATTGGATTTAATGATCCACGATATAGATTTGATAATGTCGTTTATACCTTATGAAATAAAGGAGATTCGTGCTTCTGGAGTAGGTATACTTACTCCCAGCATAGACATAGCCAATGCGAGGCTTGAGTTTGAAAATGGTGCAATTGCCAATGTAACAGCTAGCCGAATATCAATGAAAAGAGAAAGGAAAATTCGATTTTTTCAGAAAGATGCTTATATTTCTGTCGATTTTCAAAATAAAAAGGTGTTTTTATTAAAAAAATCACCTAAACTAATGTCAATATTACCGCAGATATTATCAGGTGATACTAATTTTTCAGTCGAAGACATGGTTGACATGCAAGAAATCACGGCTCAAGATAGTGGCAAAGACGCATTGACAATGGAATTGGAATCCTTTGTAGATTCAATTTTAAAGGACAAAAGACCTATCGTAGATGGTGCTGATGGAAAAAGAGCATTAGAAGTGGCTTTGAAGATAATGGATATAATAAATAGATAAATATCGACATATCCAATTTCAGAACACTTAAATAAAAATTAAAATGAGGTAAAGATGAAAACAATTTTAGTAAAAGATTTAATAAATCATCTAGAAGAAGAAATCAGATTAGAAGGTTGGGTAAAAAATATCCGTTTTAGTGGCAAATTGATATTTATAATTTTTCGAGATGGTTCAGGTGAGGCACAATGTGTGGTGTTCAAACCTGACATAGACGAAGAAAAATTTGCTATAGCTAAGACATTGACATTGGAATCATCAATCATTTTGAGAGGTATTCCGAGAAAACATGAAAAAATTGAGAATATATATGAAGTTCAAGTAAAAGATTTTGAGCTTGTTCAATTAGCAATTAATTATCCTATAGCCAAAAAAGATCATGGAGCAGATTTTTTGCTTGAACATCGTCATTTGTGGCTCAGATCAAGCAAACAAAATGCAATATTAAAGATTCGACATACATGTTATTTTGCAATTTGTGAATATTTAAATGATAATGGCTTTTATAGGTTCGACTCGCCGATTCTGACTCCTAATGCGTGTGAAGGTTCAACAACACTTTTTGAAGTGCCATATTTTGATGAGGGAACAGCTTATCTTTCACAATCAGGTCAACTATATTTAGAAGCTGGAATAATGAGTTTAGGTCGCGTTTATGATTTTGGTCCTGTTTTTCGAGCAGAAAAGTCTAAAACGCGTAAACATTTAACCGAATTTTGGATGATGGATGCAGAAGCAGCTTATGTCGAACATGAAGAAAATATGCAAATCCAAGAAGGGCTAATCAGACATGTAATCCAATCGGTTTTGAAAAAGAACCTTAAAGAACTAGAGATCCTGGAAAGAGATATAGAAATGCTAAAAAATGCCGATGTTCCTTTCAAAAGAATGACTCATAGAGAAGCAGTGGACTATTTGCGTTCTAAAGGGTCGCAAATTGGTTATCAAGATGATTTTGGAGCAGTTGACGAGTCATTGCTTGTCGAGGGTTTAAAAGAACCATTGTTTATAGAAAAATGGCCAAAAGAGATTAAAGCATTTTATATGAAAAGAGACAAAGATAATCCGAATCTTGTTCTGGGTGCTGATTTACTAGCACCAGAAGGTTTTGGAGAAATCATAGGTGGTTCGCAAAGAGAAGATGATTACGAAATATTGTTAGAAAGGATGAAAGAAAACAAGATAGAAATTTCTTCTTTAGAATGGTATCTGGATCTGAGAAAATATGGTTCTGTGCCTCATAGTGGTTTTGGAATTGGTCTTGAAAGACTAGTGGCATGGATGTCTGGGACAGCGCATATTCGTGAAACAATACCTTTCCCGAGAATGATCTATAGGATATATCCGTAAGGTTGATGAAAACCAAAAGATTTAACCACGGAGTTTTTTTCTTTTTAACACAGTGTTTTAACCGCAGAGGACACGGAGAACCACAGAGTTTTTTTTCTTTTTTAACACAGAGTTTTTGAGAGAAGGCATAGAGAACACAGAGATAGAGGACAAAGAGAAATGGAGATTTTTTTTGAAGTTACCGCTTGGATAGTTCGACCTCTATATCGTAACTATCTTATAATATGTATTATTCTATTCATTTTATTTTTTTCAACTTGTAAATCTAGTGAAGCAATAGAGCATAATAAAAGAGAAATAATACCTATAAGGCAAGGTTTTCATATAGAGTGGACTGATTCTTTTTCATCAATCCCTTTGAGGCAATCATCCAGACTGAGAAGCAGACCTTTAGAACAAGGATTAGTTTTTGTTTGGTCAGACACTAGAAATGGAGACCGAAATATATATGCTCAACTCATATCTCCAAATGGAAAAAAACTTTGGGGGGAGAATGGTCTTTTGATAGATGCTAAACCCAATAAGCAGGAGAGTCCAGTTGTAACAGACAGTTCTGAAGGAAATATAATTATTTCATACATAGACTATTCTTGCCCCACTAGTGTAAGAATCATAACCCACAAATTATCTCCAACTGGAGAAAAACTCTGGGGTGATGAAGGTATTGTGGTATGTCATGTAGAAAATTCTGAAATAGATAATTTGATTATCTCAAAAGATGATACTGGAGGAGTTTTCATAACATGGATTGATAATAGAACTCGGAGGCGCTCAATTTATGCTCAACATTTATCATCAAATGGGGATATTACATGGGAAGAAAATGGCATTTTGGTAGGTAATTTAAATAGAAGAATAAAAGAGTTTACATTATTATCGGACGGTTGGGGAGGCGTTGTTATATCCTACATAGCCCATATTGAGCATTTCAGTCAAACCACTTTAAATATTAGTAGGTTAAGCATCAATGGTATTGAATGGGAAGATATCCAGCTCACCGATGGTTTAAGATATATCAGCAATCCACAGATATGCTCTGATGGCGCAGATGGTTTTATATTTACTTGGATGAATGAAATATATAATTATTTAGAAGGACTCCAACCCGCTCCCATACATGATTATGATTTTACTCTAAAAGCTCAGCGAGTTTCTATAACGGGTAGTGTTTTATGGGAAGATGGTGGTGTAAAGCTACCTATGATACATATAAAATATAAAATTCTTATTCCGGAATATAAAATAGTTGAAGTTGAAAGTGGCGGAGTTATCTTTGTTTGGAAGCATTTATCTGGTTTTAACAGTTCAGGTTTTTTTGCTCAAAGATTGGATTTAGATGGTAATGCTGTCTGGAATGAAAATATTTGTCTTATGAAGATAATGGGTCATTCAGATAGCAATATAGTAAAAGATTTTGTATTAGCAAAAACAGACGATGATGGAATATTTTTAGGAATTTTAGAATCTGTGAGAGGACCCAATAGAATAGCATTACTGAGATTGAATTCAGATGGTACTAAGAAGTGGGGTGGAGAGTCTTTCTTCTTAACAGCCCCTTTATACAATGATATAAAGTTGATTGATCTAAGTATTGTGGATAAAGATATTACATTCATTTGGATTAAAGAAAAAAGAGGTTATGGAGCTACAGAGATAGTAACACAATTTGTCTCAACAGATGGAGATAAAATTTTACAAGAAAATAGTGTAGAAGTATTTAGCGGAATAACCGGAACAGTAAACAATCATTTTATAAAAACATGGAATGGTCTAACATATATAGTCTGGTATGACACACGAGAAAATATATTCACAGAAAGTGGCGAGCGAGATAATAGACAAAAATTGTATTTTCAAATAATAGATGCAGATGGAAATGAAAAAATGCATCAAAATGGAGAAAGAGTCGGTATTTTTTTAGATGAGTTAGAACCAGGGAAACATCATTTTGAAGATATTTTAGCTCAGGATATAAATGAATTTGGAGAAATGTGTATAGTCTGGAATAGATCACCACGAGTTGGTTTGGGACATGCCCGATATATACAAATTATCAATTCAAAAGGCGAAAGACTGCTTGGTGAAACTGGACTACAGATACGGAATAGAACTCTATCATCCCCTTTTGTAGCTAGCAAAGACTATGGTTGGGAAATATTTTGGACACCAAACAGTTCAATAGTAGTAACCCAACTATATGATAACAGAGAAGACATGAATAAAACATGGAATATTAATCCTGCTACCATAATAGAAAATGATATAAATGGATTTATGGTTGTTGAACACGAGGTGCTAAGAATCGAAAATATATCTTTAACCCATTATACTCAAAAAGATGATTATCTGGTTTTTAAAAGTAGTATAAGCCGTAATAATTCCGAAATAAATCTAATTAAATTAGATGAAAACAGAAATCCTGCAATAGGTTGGGAACCTAATGGAAAGCTCATACCAATAGAAAGTTATGATCCCCACTTAGCAAAAATTTTTTTAACTGAAGAACATATAGTATTCTTTTGGATACAAAGACATGAAAATGTGTTGAATATTTTAGTTTTTGATTTAAATGGAAATATTCTTTATAAAGACAACATTATCGAACTAAATCCACCAACCATATACAGACAACCCATATCAATTCATCAAAATGAATCAGAATTTACTCTTATTTATTTAACTGTAGATTATCAAATAAGAGCTCAAAAAATAAATGTGTCTGCTAAAGGAGTATCAAATTTATGGGAAGAAGATGGTGTTCTTGTTGTTCAGACATCACTAAGAGAAAGCCAAGATATATATCCCAATAGTATAGAATATGAAGGGAATCATGTCGTTGTTTGGGCTATGCGAGGCGAAAAGGATACAGATATCTTTCTAAATGTGATTACTTCAGATGGGATTTTGCTTTACGAGCAGGGCGGTTTATTAGTCAATGATGGATTGAATCATCCAAATTCGCCTAAAATTGCTTCTCACAAAGATGGAAATGTCTCAATAATTTGGCTTGATGGTATACAATATCATAGACCTATAAAATATGATTTATATATGAAAAGAATGGAATTGTATTAAAATTATAACTAGTTAATATAAATGAGGTAAAAATGAATAAAAATCCATTAATAATAGTAATTGGAGCTTATGGCAGTGGCAAGAGCGAGTATTCAATCAATCTTGCAAAAAAGATGAAAAAAGCAGGTAAAGATAAAGTGAGTCTAGCAGATCTTGATGTAGTAAATCCATATTTTAGGTCTCGCGATGCTCAAGAATTGCTTGAAAAAGAGGGTATAGATGTGATTGCACCAGAGTCGAGCTATGGAACAGCAGATTTACCGATGATTTCACCTCGGGTAAGAGGTGCAATCAATGACCTGAACAAGACTGTAATACTCGATGTAGGTGGTGACCCTACAGGTTGTAAAACTCTTGGTCGATTTGAAGAAGAGATAAAAAACAGAGAATATGAAATGATCTTAGTTGTAAACACTAAAAGACCTTTTACATCAAGTGCACAAGAAATTTTTGAGATGAAAAGTATGCTTGAAAAGATATCAAGATTGAAAATATCAGAAATAGTTTGTAATGCAAATTTAATGGAGTTTACAGATATAAAACTGATTGAAGAAGGCATAGCTATAGTTCAAGAAGTAGCAAAAAAAGAAAATTTAATATTCAGAACTTATCTTGTGATGAATGATATAGAAAATAAGTATCACGAGCAATTTGAGGGCGTGAAAAAAATGAATTTAGAATATTTTTTGAATAAACCTTGGGAGTAGTAGAAATATTTAATCATAGTGATGACTTTCCCCCCCCTGCCCCCCCCATAAATGTGGGGTGAATTGAAGTTATTGACGAGAAAAAAAATTAGAAGGTGAATAATATGTCGAATAAACCAATAGTAGCCATAGTAGGCAGACCCAATGTAGGCAAATCAACGCTATTTAATAGATTTTGTAGAAAAAGAAGTGCAATAGTAGATTTTGAAGAGGGTATCACACGAGACAGAAAATATGAGACAGTAGATTGGAATGGTCGGGATTTTTTAGTTGTAGATACAGGTGGAATCATCCCGGATTCTGATTTAACAATGGATAAAGCTGTCAAAATGCAAGCACAGATAGCCATCGAACAAGCAGATGTGATAATTTTTTTATGTGATATAAAGACAGGAATCACAAAATATGATATGCAAATAGCCAAGATTTTGTCCAATCACAGGGACAAATTGATTTTAGCAGTTAACAAAGTAGACAATGAAAAAGACGAGTTAGATTTGTATGATTTTATGAGGCTTGGTCTAGGAGAACCTATCGGGATAGCAGCAATATCAGGTAGGAATATGGGTAATTTTTTAGATGATATTGTAAATATATTACCTATAAATATGGAAAATGACCATGATATTCCATATTCAGAAGATGATAGTTCTGAAACTCAAAAATCCTTAATTAAAGTCGCAATAGTTGGTAAACCCAATGTGGGGAAATCTTCACTAATTAATAAATTGATTGGAGAAGATACAGTTATAGTAACCGATATACCCGGAACAACCCGAGACTCAATAGATTTGGAAATGGAATATGAATATAAACCTGAAAATATCGAGAGCTTAGAAAATGATGAAAATAAGATAGAAAAATACAAAATAGTTATCATTGACACAGCTGGATTGAGAAAAAAAGCAAGAGTTAAGTATGGGGTCGAATATTTCAGTACAATGCGAACTATCGAAAGTATAGACAAGGCGGATATTATTGTATTGATATTAGACAGCTTTGAGGATTTTTCAGATCAAGACCAAAAAATAGCTGCTTATGCGCAGAGAAATTTCAAGAATATAATAGTAGTCTTAAATAAATGGGACTTGATAGAAAATAAGGATAATAAAACCTTTAACAATTATGTAAAAAAGGTGAGAGAAGAATTTGAATTTTTACAATATGCTCCGATACTGACAATCTCTGCTTTGACAGGTCAGAGAGTTAACAAAGTTCCTGAGCTTATTTGTCAGGTATGGGAAGAGAGCAATAAACGGATTTCTACAGGAGAATTGAATAGATTTTTTGAAAGAATTATAATGAAAAAACCTCCCACCCATAGCACAGGTAAACATATCAAGATATTGTATGTTACTCAACAAAAAGTAAATCCACCTACTTTTATTTTCTTTACCAATGAACCGAAATTGATACCAGAGCATTATAAAAGGTTTTTACGAAATAAGATCAGAGAAGAATTTAAATTTACAGGTGCAACAATAAAACTTGTATTCAAGGGGAAAAACGATGATAGTTATGTGGTTGAGTATTAGTTTAATAATGGCATATCTTGTAGGAAGTATACCCTTTGCTTTTATATACGGAAAGGTCTTCAAAAAAATTGACATTCGTCAGCATGGTAGCGGTAATGTGGGCGCAACTAATGTGTTAAGAGTTTTTGGTACAAAAGCGGGTTTGATAGTCTTGTTTCTGGATATTTTTAAAGGTTTTTTTCCTGTATGTATTATGCTTATGTTGATACCACTTTGGAGCATATCGATAGTAGGCGAAGGCGGATATGAATGGTTACCGGTATTGGTAGGAATTTTTGCGATACTCGGTCACACTTTTAGTATGTTTTTATCATTTAAAGGGGGAAAAGGAGTCGCTACTTCAGCTGGGGTATTTTTAGCTTTGTGTCCCCTCAATTTTCTTGGAGCAATATTGTTTTTTATGTTAGTAGTATTTTTAACAAAATATGTCTCTTTAGGGTCAATACTGGCAATAATAGCTCTAATGATAAGTAATTTCATGTTTTTTGATTTGAATATCTATGTAAAAATTTTCACATTGATTATGGCTATTTTTATCATTTACACACATCGAACAAACATTAAAAGGCTATTGAATGGGACTGAGAATAAGATAAGTTTCAAAAAAAAGGAAAAACAATGATGAAAATCATATATTTCTCGTCTATAACTTTCAAAAATTTAACCACAGAGAACACGGAGAAACTCAGAGTTTTTCATGCGGTAATTCTATGAGCTATATCGCAAGCTCAATATCTCTTGAACCGAGAGCACGCAGAGTAAAGGAGAGTTTTTGAAGTTGTTGATAGTATGGTTGGATATTCTGGTTGAGGTTGCTTATATATGATAGAAAAAGTCAGTAAAGAAAGTTTTAAAAAATTGTTAAAGTTAAATAATAAAAGATATCGAGATGAATCTTTGGATAGAGTTGATTTGTTGATAGAAGGTTCAAGATTGATTGAACAAGTGGTTGGTTACGACATACAAATAAAATCTCTTTATTTTAAAGAAGATTATTTTTCTGAACATCAAAAAATATTTCAAGAAGTCCATTGTCCTATGTATGAATTATCAAAATCTCAGTCAGAGGCATTGACAGCTACAAACAATGAGCAAGGTATATTTGCTGTTGTAACCTTTGAAAAAAAAGCTATTCTGAACTATAATAAATTAATATATTTAAATGCGATAAAAGATCCTGGTAATCTCGGAAGTATCATTAGAACAGCTTCAGTATTTGACATAGATGGAATAATCTTGGATAAAAACTGTTGTGATGTATTAAATGAGAAAGTAGTCCGAGCATCAATGGGCGCTGTTTTTGCAGTTCCTATCGAAAAAGTTGATGAATCTTGGATAAAAAATCGACCTGAGACTATTTTTGTAAGTCATCCTGATAAAAATAAAGGTATTTCATTGGAAAATTTCTTTTTTCCAGACAGGGCATTTATAATGATTTTTGGTTCAGAAGCCAATGGTATAAGTGAATATATCAATGTTCTTCCGCATCAAAAACTCTTTATAGAGATGTCAGGTAAAATGCAATCCCTTAATGTTGCAATAGCGGCTGCAATTTTTATGTATAAAATGAGAAATAATAAATGAAAGAAATAGATGAAAAAAAAATAGATCCCAATATCAAGATACCTTTTGATATTAATTTCTTTACGCAAAAAAAACTCTGGTTAGCTCCATTGGCAGGCTATACTGATGCTCCTTTTAGATATATAGCCAAACAATGTGGTGTTGATGTTCTCGTCAGTGAAATGGTCAGTGCCGATGGGGTTAAAAAAAACTTTGATAGATTTGCTCATGAGGTAAAATTTTCTGATATAGAGAGACCATATGGGATTCAGTTGTTTGGAGATAATCCCGCTGTCATGGCAAAAGCAGCCTTGTTGTTGTCAAAACTCAAACCAGATTTTTTTGATATAAATATGGGTTGTCCTGTAAAAAAAGTAGTTAAAAGATATGCAGGCAGTGCATTAATGATGAAACCAGAACTCTCAGAAGAGATAATCAAAGAAGTCTGCAAAGTTCTGAACGATGTCAATATCCCCTTAACTGTAAAAATAAGAGCGGGATGGGATTTTGATAGTATAAATGCGGTTCCATTCGCTCAAATGGTTGAATCAGCAGGTGCTTCTGCTATAATAGTTCACCCTAGAACCCGAAGTCAATTCTTCACAGGTGTGAGTAATTGGGCAATCATAACTCAGGTCAAAGAAGCTGTTCAAATACCAGTGATTGGTAATGGCGATATCCATAATAAAGAAGAAGCTCTGCGGATGTATAATGAGACTGGTTGTGATAGTGTGATGATAGGAAGAGGTGCTTTGGGTAAACCATGGGTCTTTGAAGAAATAAAGGGTCGGAGTTCTGCGGAAATCGAAAACAGAAAACTCCAAATAATTCATAAACATATAGACTTGGTTTTAGAACATTATCAAGACCCAAGAGCATTGATACCGATGAGAGCACATTTTGCTTATTACACAAAGGGCTATATAAATGGTAGCAAGGCAAGGCAGATAATTTTTGCTTCTATAGACCCTGAGGAAATAAAAATAACAATGGAAAAATTGATTTTGGGTGTACTTTGATTTTTATAGAATAATAGCTGGATAATAAACATGGAAAAAGAAATAAAAATATATATGGAATTGTATAAACTCTCTTTATTATCAGAAGATGGGCTATCAAATAATACTACAAACAGCTATATCAGCGACATCAAGCTCTTTTTTGAATATTTATCAAAGGGAGTTTTAGAGGTTTCTACAAATGATGTTATAGAGTATTTATCAGAGCTTTATCAAATAGGTTTAGCTCCAAGCAGCATATCGCGAAAACGAAGTTCATTAAATTCTTTTTTCAATTATTTACAAGTAAACAACCATGATATAAATGTCGATTTTGAAAAAATCCCTTCAGTTAAATATGATTACCAATTTCCAGATGTATTAACCAAAGAAGAAATGCTTGATCTTCTGGATAAATATCCTGCTGAAACCCCTCAAGATATTAGAAACAAGGCAATACTCGAAATGTTATATTCAACAGGGATAAGAATATCCGAGCTAATTAATCTCACTACTCATAGTATTTATGGAAAAGAAAAACTTATATTAATCACAGGGAAGGGAAATAAGCAAAGATTTATACCCTTGAATGACTTTTTATTGGATTTATTGGAGCATTATATAAATAATAGCAGAAATACTTATATGAATTATAAATCAGATGACACATTATTTTTGAATCGTTTTGGCAAGAAATTTAGTAGGATGGGTATGTGGAAAATAGTTCATAAAATAATATTAGAACAAGGAATATTAAAACCATTGTCACCACATACATTTCGTCATTCATTTGCGACTCATTTATTAGAATCTGGTGTAAATTTGAGGATAATTCAGGCATTGTTAGGTCATTCATCAATCAGCACTACACAAATATATACAAATACAGATTTAAGGTATATTTTAGAAGAGCATGGTCGGTGCCATCCCAAAAATAAATGGTGAGGGTAAATAATATATCTTCTGATGAAAACTTTGGAATACAGGCAATTAGTTAGCTTGTGAAATTAGTTTTAATAAAAAACATTTTTCATACTTTTCAAAATTTGTTGACAAAATAGCTATTTTGATTTTTTTGTCGTTTAAGGATATGGAAATTACAAATCAGGTGAGATATAGAGAGTTGAGAAACTGGATAGACTCTGTCATCCAAGAAGGGAAACAGGAATTTTAAAGAAGTAAGATTATGAGATTTTCTAAAGAATTTAGAACAAAAATCACGGTTTTGTTGATGATTTTTTTTGCTACACAATATTTAGTGGCACACATTCCAAACCCATATTATGTGCCTCATACAGGTCCAAGGTTTTTCGATCCTGACGGAGTTGTTTTTCAAGATGTGCTAATTATGCCTGATGGAACCGAGGTTGATGTAGAAAGGATTCATGGTGGTGAAAACAATCCCGTGATTCTTTATAGAAAATATGGATATACTATTGAGTATCACAGAGAATTAGGATGGTGTTGGGCTTATCAAAACGAAGAAGGGTGGTTAAGAGCGACAAACTTTCCAATACATCTCACAAATCCTGATACATTAGGATTGGATAAGAATATCAGGATGTCAAAAGATCGAGCAGATGAAATACGAAATCGAATAAACAATACACATCCAAACAGAAGCGATCAAGGTAGTTTACGAGGAGGATTCCAAAAATATCCCAACGGTGTGGAAATCGAATCTGTCATTATCTTTTTAAGTTTAAATGATCTAGCTCCTATCTCGACTCCTCCGAGTGTATTTGTATAGGATGTTAACAGATGATTTTACTCAGATTAGAAGGATGCTTTTGTTGAAATAGAGTGAGTAATTGTGATTTTTTTAATAATAGGAATGTGAAGTGGACACGAGATTTCTTTGTAAGTAAAGCAAGAAGATCGCTCGCAAGGACGGGATGGGGATAGTGACACGGAGATTGCTTCGTGGGGAGTTTAAAATGAGAAACCTCGCAAAGACGGGACGGGGGGTAGTGACACGGAGATTGCTTCGTGGGGAGTTTAAAATGAGAAACCTCGCAAAGACGGGATGGGGGGATAGTGGCACGGAGATTGCTTCGTGGGGAGTTTAAAATGAGAAACCTCGCAAAGACGGGAGTTGGGGGGGTAGTGCCACAGAGATAGTGGTGGGAAGGTATTATGTTTTTAGGAAAAATTAGGAGGTAAAATGTTTGCAAGAACATATTCTTATACATTAAACGGTATAGATGCAGAAAAAATTGATATAGAAGCACATGTCAAGACAGGTATGTATAGATTTACGATAGTTGGGTTACCTTCAAATTCAGTAAAAGAGAGTAAAGAAAGGGTAGTATCTGCAATCCAAAACAGCAATTTCTATTTTTCGCAGAGTGTTTATACAATAAACCTTGCCCCAGCGGATTTGAAAAAAGATGAGGTTGGCATAGATTTGTCAATGGCAATATCCATACTAATAGCAACTAAGCAATTACAACCAGCAAAAATAGAGGATTATGCAATAATCGGGGAGCTATCATTAGATGGAGAAGTCAGACCAGTGCGAGGTGTGTTACCTTTTGCAGTAGCAGCTCAACGAGATGGCATTAAAGGTCTGATAGTTCCTAAAGAAAATGCAAAAGAAGCAGCCTTGATACAAGGCATCGATGTGTATGGAGTAGAAACTTTAGTGGAAGCGGTAGATTTTTTGGCAGGAAATGTTAATATATTGCCCACAATAACCTTAGTCGAAGAAATATTCAACACCAATCTATCAGAAATAGATGATATGTTCGATGTAAAAGGTCAATATCAGGTGAAAAGAGCTTTAGAAATAGCGGCAGCGGGCGGACACAATATATTGATGCTTGGTCCTCCTGGTTCAGGGAAAACAATGTTAGCAAGGCGACTTCCGGGTATCTTACCAGAATTTGTACTTGAAGAAGCTCTGGAAACCACAAAAATATTTTCAGTAGCAGGGCTGTTGAACAAATTTAAGAATGGCGTAGTAGTCACTCGACCATTTCGCTCTCCACATCATACAATCAGTGATATAGCCTTGATAGGCGGTGGTTCAATCCCCAAACCAGGTGAGGTTTCATTATCACACAATGGGGTTTTGTTCTTAGATGAATTACCTGAATTTAAAAAATCAGCGCTTGAGGTATTGAGACAACCATTGGAAGATGGATTTGTAACTATATCTCGAGCAGTTTCCAGTCTATGCTTTCCTGCAAAATTTATGCTTGTAGCGAGTATGAATCCATGCCCCTGTGGTTATCATGGTAGCAGTATTGAAGGACACACTTGTTCCTGTGGAACTTCTCAAATAATAAAATATCGTTCTAGAGTATCTGGACCTCTTCTAGATAGAATAGATATTCATATCGAAGTCCCTCAATTGCACTATTCAGACTTAATGCAGGTACCAACAGGAGAAAAATCAGAGGATATAAGAAAAAGAGTTAATCAAGCAAGGAATATTCAGTTGGAACGCTTTGTGAAGGAAAAAATATTTTGCAATGCGCAGATGTCAACTAAACATATCAGAAAATATTGTATATTAGATGAAGAAAGTAAGAATTTGTTACAAAACGCGATGACCAAGAAAGGATTATCAGCCAGAGCATATGACAGAATATTGAAACTTGCAAGAACGATAGCGGATATAGAAAATTCCCCAGATATACATTTCAAACATCTATCCGAAGCAGTTCAGTATAGAAATCTTGACAGGAAGTATTGGGAATAGTTTTTTGAAAAGTAAAATCTATTTGACAACAACAGTATCTTAATTTTTTTTGTCCATAGATATATGAATAAAAATAGGAGGTAAGAAGAATGTTTCTGAATTTAGTTATAGTTGTTTCAGTGATATGTAGTCTGATAGCAATCATTTACGCTATAGCAAAAAATAATTGGATAAAACGAATGCCAGTCGGAAACGAAGAAATCATGAGGATATCAGGCTATATAAGCGATGGGGCACAAGCATTTTTGAAAAGAGAATATATAGTCTTAATACCTTTTACCATCATCGTAGCATTGTTTCTAGCTGTAGGTAATACAGGCACTTTACGATTACAATCAATATCCTTTTTAGTGGGAGCGTTTGCATCAGCATTAACAGGATATTTTGGTATGCAGACAGCTACAAAAGCCAATTCGCGAACAGCCTGGGCAGCATTAGAAGGTTTAAATCCAGCCTTAAAAGTTGCCTTTACAGGTGGTTCTGTAATGGGAATGATGGTCGTAGGTTTAGCCTTATTGGGCATAAGTGCCATAATTGGTTTATTTTCGTTTATATTTGGCAGTTCATTTACGGATTTAAATGGGACAATATTTCCTTTACTAACAGGTTTTGGACTTGGAGCATCGAGTATAGCATTATTTGCTCGTGTTGGCGGAGGTATATTTACGAAAGCTGCAGATGTAGGAGCTGATTTAGTAGGCAAAGTTGAAGTTGGAATCCCTGAAGATGATCCTCGAAATCCAGCAGTAATAGCTGACAATGTAGGTGACAATGTGGGTGATGTTGCAGGCATGGGTGCGGATCTCTTTGAGTCTTATGTAGGCGTGATCATTGGATGTATCATCTTAGGAGCCAATATGGCAGTTCCAGATGAAATGAGGATACGATTTGCATTGTTACCGATATTATTGGCAGGCTTTGGAATTTTAGCCTCAATAATAGGCACATTTTTTGTCAAAGCTAAAGAAGGGTCATCACCTCAAAAAGCTCTGAACAAAGGATCTTTTATAGCATCTATATTATCTGCGTTATTTATCTATCCTATAGTAAATATAGTTTTAGGTGGTTATGTGGTAGAGGGTGGATTTGGGGCTATAGAAATCAGCTTATCAGCAGTTATTGGTTTGGTATCTGGAACCCTAATAGGTCTAATCACGGAATATTACACAGGAACCGATTGGAAACCAGTTAAAGAGATAGAAAAAGCGTGTATAACAGGACCAGCAACAACCATCATCAGTGGAATAGGGGTTGGTATGTTATCAACTTTTTTCCCTATATTGACGATATCAGGAGCTCTAATAGGAAGTTTTCTTTTAGCAGGATTCTATGGGATTGGTATAGCAGCTTTGGGAATGCTCTTAACACTGGGAATTCAATTATCAGTTGATGCATACGGTCCCATAGCCGATAATGCGGGTGGATTGGCAGTGATGTCAGCGATGAAATCCTCTGTTCGTAAGGTAACTGACCAGTTAGATGCAGTAGGTAATACAACAGCGGCTATCGGAAAAGGCTTCGCTATAGGTTCAGCAGCTTTGACAGCAATCATTTTGATAAGTGCCTTTACACAATCAGTAGGTATAGAAGAAGGCACTCTCAGTGTCACCAATGCTTTGGTAATGACCGGTCTATTCCTTGGCGGCACAATCCCCTTTCTTTTTTCTGCGCTTTCTATGCAGGCTATCGGAGTATCAGCTAGTGCGATGATAGAAGAAGTGAGGCGACAATTTCGAGAAAAACCGGGTATTTTGAACAATACAGAAGTACCCAATTATAGAGCTTGTGTAGATATATCAACACAAACCGCATTGAAAAAAATGATATTTCCGGGCGTTATAGCGATAATCAGCCCAATCTTGATAGGTTTTACATTCGGCATCGAAATGTTAGTAGGTTTTTTGGTAGGGGCTACTCTGAGTGGAGTTCTTCTAGCAATATTTATGGCCAATGCAGGTGGAGCATGGGATAACGCAAAAAAACGCATAGAAGCCAGTGAAGTTGGTAAAGCGACCGATATGCACAAAGCAGCTGTAGTAGGTGATACTGTAGGTGATCCGTTTAAAGATACAGCTGGGCCATCATTAAATACATTAATCAAACTAATGGCGATAATAGCTCTTGTTATAGCGCCGATGTTAAAAACATTTTGGGGGTAAATTATGTTGAATAATAATGTGTTAACTCCTGCCGGAAGCAGGAATTATATGTATCTGCTATTGTATCCAAATCATTCGTTGATAGCCAGTCAGCTTGAGCCAGCTAAATTTGCACAGCATTACGCTCAGGGTTCCACCGGATTTTTTGGAGGCAATTTTCTTTTTGTCGAAGTAGACTCTGATTATAGGAACGATTATTTTAAGATAGACGAGGCTTTTGAACAGCTAAAACCTCATGAAGATGGAAGACCTAAAGCAACAAAATTTATATGCAATTACCGCACGCTTGAACATATAGATTTTGAATCAATGCGAAATTTATACTATTGCAATGCATTAGGAAATTTTATAGAGCTAGTGCCAGACGAGTTTAATCCAGCAGCAAGCGATGTAAATAGAAAAGGTGCAGTATTAAACGATTCTTCAAAAGAAGAATTAAGCATATTTCTTGGGATTAATCCGGCAAAATTAGTAGTTCTATCACGGCAGAGTTTCAAGGATTATGGAATATTTATAACCGATCCTGAGACAATAGTAAGTACTCCTACTATACTTTATACGAAGGTAAATCTCGATATTGATGATTTTTTGTCACAATTTGAAGTAAATCCATTCATGCCATTGAAAATACCGGGAATACATCCCTCAAGAATGCGAGATGCCATCATAGAAGTTCGGACATCTCCGAGCAAAATAAATAAAGGTATATCAATGGATTGTCCTTTTGATAAAATTTCTTATCGAAGTCTCCGTTATGGCTTTATGTTTGCAACGAGAGAAAAAACAAAGTTCTATCCGTTGATACCAATGGATGAAGTAGAAAAGGATTTTTATACCTTTTGGAAATCAATGTAGATAAGGATTAATACTATTCGTAATTTAAAGTAGTATGATATATTAATATTCCCCCAACCCTCGTGTAGGGAAGGGGAGAATATTATGTAAATAAAAGAAAATCCTATAGATTAAACTCATCAAAAATTTTTTTCAATTCACTTCGTATATTTTTCACTATTTTTAATATCTTTCTCAGTAAATCTGGTATATCTTTAGGATTCACGAAAATAACAATTAAAACCAAAATCAAAAGTATTTCTGTAAAACCTATGCCGTTTCGCATAAATCCTCTTTTCGTTTCGCAAAATATACTAAAAATATGCTTATGGTATAAAGGATCAGTAGAGGAAATGCTAAAAATATTTGCGATAAAACATCAGGGGGAGTAAGTAAGGCTGCTAATATAAAAATTACCACTATGGATACCCGAAAATGTTTCAATAAAAAATGATGATCGATAATTCCCAGCCTTCCGAGCATTATTGCCACTATAGGCATCTCAAAAGCTATTCCAAAAGATATACTCGTCTTTATTAAAAAACTTAAATATTCATTGATCCTGAAATATGGGTCTATTTGCCCGGTTGCAAAACCTGTCAGAAACTGTAATAAAAGAGGAAGCAAAAAATAACAATATGCTATTCCGGCTAAAAAACATATTGTAGATGCAAAAACTAATGGTAATATCACAGCTTTTTCTTTTTTATATAGACCGGGTGCTATAAAACCCCATATTTTATAAAATAAAAATGGTGATGCAAGAACGATACCACTAGTCACAGAAATGCGTAACGCCAGCATTATTGCCTCTGAAGGGGCTGTATATATTAAACGAGGAGCTGGATCACTAAGACGAAGAGGCCAGATTGCAATAATTTCAAAAATGCTTTCCCAAAATATTCCACAGATTATTGCAAAAAACAATATGGCTATGGCGCATTGTATCAATGTCTTTCGTAATTCTGTTAGATGTGAAATGATTGATTTTTCTTTTGCCTCTGCGCCTTCTATGATAACTTTACTATTTTCTATATCTGACATTTTGCCTCAATTTATTAAGTTATCTTAGTTTCATCATTTTCTGACTTTTCGTCTCCTAAATCTATCTCTTTAGAGGCTTTACGAAATTCCTTTAAGGCTGTACCAAGCCCTTTTGCCAAATCAGGTAGCTTTTTAGCTCCAAATAATAACAATACTAAGAGTAATATTATCAACAATTCATATGCACCTATTCTCATAGTTTCTCCTTTTATGATTTTTATTTTTTTTCTATTATTCGAAAAAAAAAATTACCAACTATATCAATATCAGTTTTTTTATGTCGTGTTCTTGGTGATCCAATGTCAATATT
Organism: Candidatus Cloacimonadota bacterium; assembly: GCA_009777575.1. Lineage (GTDB taxonomy): Bacteria > Cloacimonadota > Cloacimonadia > Cloacimonadales > WRIO01 > WRLO01. The sequence goes on along the minus strand of WRLO01000054.1, from coordinate 5,966 downwards.
TCGCACTCAAAATCCTTAAATATATCTTTCAATCTTTCTACTATTGGATTTTCAGTGAAAAAATGACCAGCATCTATTATAGGCATTGGAGCGTCAAGTAACTGGTGGTAACTAAATTCTGAGGACACATATACATCTGCTTTTCGTTTTGCTTCGTAAATTAATGAATTACCTGAACCTCCACATACCGCGACATTATTTATTAACATATTTTTATTTTCACCAGCAAGCCATAATTTTACAAAAGGAGCGTTGAGCTTAGCTTTTACAAAATGTGAAAAATCTTTTAATGTCATTTTTTCATTATTGTTATAAGCTATCGTCTCGCTTCTTGACAACTCTCCAAAACAACCTAAACCATAATTTGGACTACTCTGTTTCAGAGGTATGACTGCATATACTGGAGTCTCGTAAGGATGATTATCAAATAAAGCTTTTATTACTTTTTGGAGGTTTATCTCTTCACATAACAACTCAAGTTTTACCTCTTTATTTTTTTCAAGTTTATTAATTTCTCCTTGATAGGGTTTGCTATTAGACAAAGGCATATACTGTCCTAAAGTTTCAAAATATGTAGCACAATGACTGTAATTATCTATGTGACCAGCACCTGATTCAGTCATAGCTGTCATTACCTTTATATGATATTCGATAGGTATATAAACACATATTTGATATTGATTTATATCGTTTGACATATTCAATGTTTTAATATTTTGTAATCCGAGTTTTTCAGCTAATACATAGTTTACTCCCAATTTTGAAACATCTAAATTTGTATGAGCTGATATTACTGATATTTTATTTTCTATCAATTTAAGATACTTTTTTTGACAGATACTTTTCATTGCTTGATAAATGATTGGGTGATGACTGATGATCAAATCTATTTTGTGATATATTGCATAATCTGCAATTTTATCTGTGATATCTAAAGAGATTAGAACTTTATGGACTTCTCTTTCCATATCTCCGATCAACAAACCACAATTATCCCAACTATATGCAGACGCAAATGGAGCGATTTCATTTAATTTATTATAAAAATTTACTACTTTTATCATATTTCCTAATTTTGACCACCTTGGCAAGCATAAGTGTCAGCTTTTGTTCGTAAAGTAAATCTCCGATTGGCTTTTTATGGCAATCGGAGATTACCTCTTCGGGTTTTAAACAGCTAAAATTGTTAGCATAGCCCCCAACCCCCCCACATTTATTGGGGGTGGGGGAAAGTTTGAAGTTATAGTCGAGGTATATTTAAAATAACTAATCTAAACGATTCATTATCTCCTGATATTCTCTAGAAACACCTTCATCATTGAGTTGTCGAGCAGCATACAATATAAATTCTAGTGCTTCTCTTAGTTCTGGATCAAATTCATGCCATTGTTTTGCATAATCCAGCACATTTTCCCAGTCTTGTGACCTTGCTAAATAGATAACTAAATTGCGGAGAGTATTATCTGATTTCTCGAAAACAACTAACCTTTTCAAAAAATAGATAACTTTTTCATCGTTATTCAAGGTAAAAGCTACATTATAGGCATCAGATAGTACATCAACATTGTCAGGGGCTATTTCTAAAGCTCTTTCGTAGACTTGTAAAGCTTCTTCATGATTTTGCATCTGTAAGTGGATATAGGCAAGATTTTGATAGCCTGATATGTTTTCTGGTTCATGCTCAAGCAACATTAGGAGATATTTTATTGCATTAGCAAAATCTTCTAGGGCTTGGTATTCTATCGCTAAGTTTATCATCACCAATGTGTTAGTAGGGTCATTTTCTAATATTCGTAAAAAATACCCCATAGCCCTCTCAGTGTCACCTAAAGTGTTTGCGATTGCCGCAAGCATAGTCACGGACTCTATTCTATCAGGGTAGAGTATTAACAGCTCATTGAAGATATCTCTTGCGGTGTCGAAATCTTCATTTTGGTAACATTCTTGACCAATTAAGAATAGTCTCGCAAAAATTCTTTCTAACATCAATTCAGAGTCATCGCGCCAAAATTCAAATTTGTCATAGCTTTGCCAATCTTCAATTCCATCGATTGTATCGATAGTTCTGACAAAATATACATAAGATGACTCAAACAATCTTCTGACATCCTCTCCAAAGGCGTCTTCAGCCAGTGAGAAATACAATGAGGCTACACTCCACGCAGATTCTACATGGTCTGGGGTAAATTCAAGAACTTCCAAAAAATTTTGCAAAGCTCTACTATGCAAACCTCGTCCCATATCATCCCTTGCAGAGCGATATGAAGTCTTAGCCCTGCCACTCAGTTGTTGTTGATTTCCACTTGAAGCACAACCAACTAACAATGCTACAATAACAAGCAATATGAAACAGTTTTTTAAACTTAATTTCATCATTCCTCCATTAAATATATTTTTATTTAAAGAATTTTATGAGGTCTTTTTTGTCAAGTATTTTTAATTTTTTAGAATTTAATTTAATAAAAGCTTATCTATAGCGGTTTTAAGCGTATTGTTTAACTTAATAAAATATAGATATTAAAAAAGGTTATTTTTTGTTTTTTCATTAAAGTGTTGACAAAAAACAAGGGTGAAATATTTTTGGTCTTGGTAAAATGTTCCCCAAGTATATAGTAAAAGCAAAATAATAAATGGAGTAAATATATATGGATAAAAAAGAAAAGAATGAACAAGAAAATCAACCAAGCTGTCAAAGTCGTCGAGATTTTTTGAAACTTGTTGGAGTTGGTACTGCTGGCATAGCACTAGCAGGTCTTAGTAGTGGTTGTAACGATCAAAATGCGAGAGATAGGTTAATCCCAACAGGACAAATGACTTATCGACATAACCCTAAAAGCGGAGATAATTTGTCATTGTTAGGTTTTGGAATGATGAGACTACCTATAGTTCAAAGATGGCGTGGTGAATTGCTTCCAGATACCAATGACATTGATCAAGAAGCAGTTAATGATCTTGTCGATTTCGCCATATCAGCAGGTGTGAATTTCTTTGATACAGCACCTCCTTATTGTAAAGGATTTTCAGAGAGAGCTACTGGAGAAGCCCTATCTCGTCACCCAAGGGACAAATACTTTATCGCGACAAAATTGTCTAACATGCGAGCAAGAGATAGAGAATCTTCAATAAATATGTATCACAGATCTTTTCAGGATTTAAAAGTAGACTATATAGATTATTATTTCTTGCACAATGTAGGAAATAATTCTGCTTTCCAGACAAGATTTATAGAAAATGGTGTGCTTGATTTTCTTTTTAGAGAAAAAGAAGCTGGAAGGATACGCAATTTAGGATGGTCATTTCATGGAGATGGAGAATTTTTTGAATGGTTGGCAAAAGAATACCCTTGGGACTTCACAATGATACAGTTAAACTATCTCGATTGGGGGAATGTATTGTGGTCTGCAAATGTGACCGCAAAGCGATTGTATGACATATTGAGCGAACAAGGTATCCCAGTTTTTATCATGGAACCGCTTTTAGGTGGTGGACTTGCCTTGCCTCATTATAAAGCAAGGGAATTGATGACTCGTGCAAACGCAGAGGTTAGTGCTGCTTCATGGGCATTTCGTTTTGCTGGAAATCTACCCAATGTAGCAACAGTATTGAGTGGGATGACCTTTATGGATCATCTAAAGGACAATATTCATACCTATTCTCCATTGGTGCCTTTGACAGAAAAAGAAAAAGATATGTTGACAGGACCAGTCATGGAAATAGCTCTTGAATATCGAAATATTCTCTGCACAAGATGTCAATATTGTATGCCTTGCCCGTATGGAATTGATATACCTGAAATATTTACTCACTACAATCGATGTTTAAATGAAGGTAATTATCCCATAGATAAACAAAGTCCTGATTTTAAAAGAGCAAGACGAGCATTTTTGGTCGGCATGGATAGACGAATTTCACCATTGCGGCAAGCAGATAGATGCATAAATTGTAATATTTGTAGGCCAGCCTGCCCACAAAGGATAAATATTCCAGCGGAAATGAGACGAATTTCAAGATTTGTTGATGAACTGAGAAGGGAGGTGTAAAATGCTGAAAAAAATAAGAATTTCAATAGCAGTTGTCATCTTGATAGCTGTCACGGTGCTATTTTTAGACTTTACAGGAGTTGTCCACGCATATTTAGGATGGAGTGCAAGAATACAGTTTGTTCCAGCTTTTTATGCTAAAAACTTTGCCATATTTTTTTCTCTGATATTGTTGACATTGATTCTTGGAAGGATTAAGTGTTCTGTTTTGTGTCCCTTAGGTATCTATCAAGACATCGTATCGAAAATTTCAAGAATCAGAAAGAAGAATCGATTTTCTTATCGACCAGCAAGAAAAATACTCCGCTATACTATACTAGGTTGTTTTGTGGTATCATTAGTAGCTGGGCTTGGCTTTATCACTGTATTGCTTGAACCTTACAGTATATATGGTCGTATCATTTCACAAATATTCCAACCAGCTTATCTTTGGTTAAACAACGGATTAGCCTATTTTGCAGAAAGGATGGACAGTTACGCTTTCTATAACGTTGATGTATGGGTTAGGAGCGGGATAGCTTTGATGGTAGGAATTTTGTCCTTTATCATAATAGGTATATTTGCATGGAAAAGCGGAAGGGGATATTGTAACAGTATATGCCCAGTAGGCTCGTTTTTGAGTTTATTTACAAAATTTTCACTATTCAAGATTTACATAGATAAAGATAAATGTAATAGTTGTGGGTTATGTGAAAAAAAATGTAAATCTGCTTGTATAAATTCCAAACTCCAAACAATTGATTATACTCGTTGTGTGACTTGTTATAATTGTATTGATAATTGTCCCCAAGGTTGTATTAGTTATACATACAAGAGAAACAAAGAACATCAACCCAGTTTGATAAATGAAGAGAATACTTCGCGTCGAGGATTTATCTCAGGTTCAGTCCTATTCTTTCTTGGTATATTCACCCGTTCTTTTGCACAATATTTTGAATTTGATGGAGGGCTAGCGCCTCTTGAACCTAAAAAATCTCCTTCACGCTCTCACCCAATCATACCACCGGGTGCAGAAAACATCAGGAATTTTAGAAGAAGATGCACAGGTTGCCAGCTCTGTGTTTCAGCATGCCCAAATCATGTTTTGCGTGCTGATAAAGGGATAAACGGATTTTTACAACCTCATCTATCTTTTGAAAAAGGTTTTTGTCGTCCTGAATGTGTCAGATGTTCCCAAATTTGTCCGACCCTAGCGATAACTCCTATCACTACAGTAGAAAAATCAGCTACTCAGATAGGTTATGCTGTCTGGAAAAGCGACCTCTGCGTGGTCAATGTCGATAATGTTACCTGTGATTTATGCTCTCATTCTTGTCCAGCGGCAGCAATCACATTGGTAGCTAAAGACCCAGAAAATCCAAGATCTCTCCGAATTCCGATTATAGATATTGGTCGTTGTATAGGATGCGGTGCTTGTGAATATTTGTGTCCCGCAAGACCTTATAGTGCGATTTATGTAGAAGGTATAGATACTCATAGGACTGTATAAAAAGGTTGTATTTATTGAAAAAAGTATCTTTTTTACCTAGTAAAAAAAGTGTAAAAAAAAAACTAAATTCATTTTATTAATCACTTGTTATTCAATAAGTTACAAGATATTTTTATAAATATTATTGGTTTTTTCACTTTTTGCTTGACAAAATAACTGGCTTGATTTTTTTTGTTCATTAACAATACAATTTTCGTTCCGGAGTGGCTCAGCGGTTAGAGCGGGTGGCTGTTAACCACTAGGTCGGGGGTTCAAATCCCTCCTCCGGAGCCATCGTATAAAGGAGAGGTTCTTAGTCCTCTCCTTTTTATTTTGTGTGCCCGACATGAACATCAGCTTGATGGTGTAAGTCCATTACAGGCTTGGTAGTAGGAACTGTTAGCTTAAGACAAGGGTGTCCATCGTGAGATGGAATCTGAAGGAAGTCGGCGGCAAAG
>WRLO01000053.1 GCA_009777575.1 Candidatus Cloacimonadota bacterium | reverse complement strand
ACTTTCCTTGGGATTGGTCGAATTTGTTCCAGGTATCATCAATGTCTGTTTTAGTTCAGATATGATCGGTAATACGAGGGGTGAGTTTGAAATTTTAATTGAAGATGGGGTTATTATCACTCCTTATCGCTGGCTCAATGATCTGAATTAAATAGAAAAAATCTCAACAGTATATATCTATATAGTAGATACTGGAGACCATGCCAATATATGCTTTGATTTAGCAGTAGATTATATTGTCTCGATAGATATCTTTAATATCCGTGGTCAAAGAGTGAAAACCGTGACGAATGAACATTTTGGAGCTGGTTCTCATAATGTAGAATGGAATGGCAATGACGAAAATGGTCGTAGCGTGGGCAGTGGGATATATTTCTATCGAATGGTCAGCGGAGATTTCACAGATGTAAAGCGGATGGTTTAGTTGAAATAGGTTTTCCTTGTCATCATACTAACACCCCCCTCCCAATGCAACAACTTAGCGTGTATTTGCTCCGTAGTGCCAATCTCCGATTGGCTTTTTAAACGAGTTTATGGAAATCGGAGATTGCCTCTACGGATTTTAAAGAGCTTAAGTTGTTAGCATTGCCCCCCTCCGTGAGGGAGGAGCTGTTTTCATTCTTGGTGAAGATGGGGTAAGATGAACAATTTTGAGCGAAGTGAAGAATCGGTAACTCTATATTTAGCAGTTGATTTATCGTTCTTCACTTTGTGCAGAATGATAAATATTACATTATGCGAGAACCTCTAAATATAAACAATTCTTCTTTGATATCTTTTCGTAAAAGGCTGAAAACACCAATTTCGTACCGTTATTCGTCCCGCATGACAAAAAATATAATGAACATAACACATTAAATATTAATATGTTATATAACATTGTCATTCTGGATGGTTGACTGTATGAAATATTGATTTTCACTACTGACCGACTAAAATTCAGGTCATTTTCTAATTTGTTCCTCAATAAATATCTATAATTTTTGTCAAGAGTCTTTTCAAAAATAATTCTACATAATCTTTAAATCATTTTTTTCTTGTCAAAAGACCTCTTTATGAAAAAACAACTCATAATAACTCTTTTATTTTCAAGATATTACATGAGAGCGATAGGGGAAGCATACAGGAGAGGAAAGAGAGTTGCAGATATAATATTGAAAAATAGAGAGATACAGAAGTAAATTTTTTCATTTATCCATAAGCTATCCACAATTTATTTTTCACTACTGACCAACTAAAATCTATTTTATGAAAAAAAATCACCTAATTCACAATATCTTGAAATATTAACTCCATATTTCTCCATTTTAGATAGTTTAAATCAATTTTAGTCAAAAATGTATCCCCTTTCATAAATTTACAAGGCTTAGGACAAAACCTACCCCCTATCGATAAATATGTTCATAAAACATTATTATTTCAATAGTTACATAAACAAAAAACAAATTAATCGGTCAGTAGTGATTTAAAATATAATATCTTAATATTAAAACACAGCAGAAAAAGAGAAAAAATATAGTTAAAAAATAAATCTCATTAAAGACCGCTAAATAGTTTGAGAAAATACGAAAGAAAGTTTGAGATATATTTTTTGGGAGAAAAAAATAGTTGACAGAAAACAGTATATTAATTATTTTGATTTTGGATATAAGAATAGGGTTAATGTTATAATATATGAAATATTTATGGTTGATATCTGTTTATTATATGAATGCAATTATGTATTAAAAAACTTTAATGGAGGATTAAAACATGAAATCTGTTGAAAAAATAAAATGTCATGAGTGCGGGGCAGAAATTGATGTAAACACGGCGTTAAGTAACGAAATAGAAACTAAATTAAAAACCGAATTTATTATCCAAAATCAAAAACACCTTGAGGAAATCGAAAGGCTGCAAAAAGAAAATAAAGAAATAGGGCTTGCAATAGCTCAAGAAAAAGAAAAGGAATATAAACAACTCATAGAATCTGAAAGAGAAAAGATTAAAACCGAACTCGATAAGGAATCAGAAGACAGAATAAAGTTGCTTGAGAATACTTTAAAAGAAAAATCTGAACAAGTCAAAGAATTAAACAAGACTAAAGCTGAGATAGAAAAACTAAAATTAGAAAAAGAAGAAATAAAATCAAGTATAACAGCTGAAAAAGAGGCTGAGTTGTCAACAAAATTAAAAGAATATGATATTCAGAATCAAAAACACCTCATTGAAATCGAAAAGCTCCAAAGAGAAAAAACAGAGATAGGGATATCTATATCAAAAGAAAAAGACGAAGAGCACAAACGTCTTTTTGAATCAGAAAGAGTAAAGATAAAAACCGAACTTGATAAAGAATCAGAAGAAAGACTTAAATTACTTGAAAACTCATTAAAAGAAAAGTCTGAACAAGTCAAAGAACTACATAAATCGAAAGCTGAGATAGAGAGACTAAAACTTGAAAAAGAGGAAATAGAATTAAAGATAACTGCAGAAAAAGAAGCTGATCTGTCAAAAAAACTAAAAGAGGTTAGAGACTCACATAAAGAATTATTAGAAACTGAAATCATTAAAATTAAAAAAGAACTAACGGAAGAAAATACTCTAACAATAGAAGAATTAAAGAAAAAATTAAAAGACCAGAACGATTTAGTTGAAGAAATGAAAAGAAAGTCAGAACAAGGTTCTATGCAATTGCAGGGCGAGGTTCAAGAGCTCGCAATAGAAGATATACTTAGAGACTCTTTTCGTTTTGATGTGATTGAGTCTGTCCCCAAAGGAATAAGTGGGGCTGATGTTATTCAAAGAGTTCGTAACAAAGTTGGCAATGAAGTAGGCATTATTGTTTATGAAAGTAAACGCACAAAAGCATTTGGCAAAGAGTGGATTAATAAATTGAAAGATGATGGCAGTCGTGTAAAAGCAGATATTTGCGTTCTTGTCACTGAAGCACTCCCAGACGGGATAGAGAAAATAGGTCAAAAAGATGGAGTTTGGGTATGCACTTTCCATGAATTTCGTGGACTGGCTCTCGTGCTTAGGGACAGCGTAATAAAAATTAGTGAGGCTTATTCTTCACAAACCAACAAAGGTGAAAAAATGCAAATGCTTTATGATTACCTTATGGGAAAAGAATTTTCTTCGCATGTAAAAAGCATAATAGAAGGTTTCAACGAACTACAGAAAGGGTATCTTGATGAGCGAAATAGGATGGAGAAAATCTGGAAAACTAGGGGAAAACAGCTTGAAAAAATATTGTTGAATACCAATAGCTTCGTTGGCTCAATCGTTGGTATAGCAGGCAGTTCTTTACTTGAAATCCCAATGATTGAAGATAGAAGAGATGGTATCTTACCGATGGAATAACAAGGATAATAAATGATTGAATCTATAACAATGAAAAACACAGCGTCTTTTTGTGATGTAGGTATTCACATAAACGATATGAAAAAGGTTAATTTTATATATGGTTCTAATGCAACTGGTAAAACAACAATTTCAAATTATTTGATGAACCCTGAATATGAAAAATATGTTGACACAGGATGTATGATTAGATGGAAAAATAATTCTAAATTACAGACATTAGTTTTTAATAATGATTTTAGAGAGAGCAATTTTCAAGGTAAAATCGCAGGAATATTTACGCTTGGAGAAACAACAATAGATGTCATCAATGAAATTGATATTAAAAATAAAGAGTTAAATAGAATAAAAGAAGATGGTGTTCAAAAAAATAAAACTATAGAAAAATTAAAAGAGGACATAACACATTTAGAAATAAGTTTTGAAACTGATTGTTGGCAAAATATTTACAAAAAAAACGAGAATCAGTTAAAAGAAGTATTTAAAGGGTACATGAACAATAAAAAGAGTTTTAAGGAAAAAGTTTTACTGGAATTTAAAGAGAGTGTTGAACCTATTTTAAAACTTGATGATTTGATAAAGAAAGCTATAATCATTTTTGGAGAACAACCCTGTGAAAAAACTATAATAAAAACAATATCTTATGAGAAAATACTTGAAATTGAAAATAACCCTATTTGGGAAAAAATAATTGTTGGAAAAGACGATATAGAAATTGCAGAACTTATTAAAAAGTTAAATAACAGCGATTGGATTAATCAAGGTAGACAATTTTTACAAGAAGGAGAAATATGTCCATTTTGTCAGAAAGCGACTATTTCTGATGATTTTAGAAAGCAATTGGAAAGTTTTTTTGATGAATCTTATAAAAACGATTTAGAAATGGTTTCTAAATTAAAAAGTCAATATGAGATATTAATACAACAGACTTTAGATGAAATCAATAACATAGAGTTAATTCAGAAAGAAGACAAAAACTCAAAACTTGATATAGTTAATTTTTCCTTGCTTGGTAAAGCAATATTAAGTAATTTTATTTCAAATAAAGAAATGCTAAATGGGAAAATTAAAGAACCCAGTAGAATTATTGAATTATCATCTTTACAAGAACAATTTGAAATAATAAATAATTTAATAACAGATGCCAATGAAGAAATTAAAAAACATAATACCGTTGTAAAAAACCTATCTAAAGAAAAACAAGATTTAATCAAATCTTCATGGAATTATTTTATACATGAGAATAAAGACCTAATAATAAAATTCTTAGATAAAAAAAGTGGTCTCGAAAATGGAATAAATAACATAACTTCTTTGATTACCAATTTAAGAGACCAATACACCAAACTAAATAGTGAGACAAAAAATCTAAATAAGCAAACAACAAGTATCCAACCATCAATTGATGAGATAAATACTCACCTAAACTCTTATGGATTTTTAAACATTCAAATAGAACCAACAAAAGAAGCAGGATATTATCAAATCAAACGAAATGACGGAACTGTAGCAGAAAAAACTTTAAGTGAGGGCGAAATAACTTTTATTACATTTCTTTACTATCTACAATTAATAAAAGGTTCTCAATCGACTGATGATATACAAAACGACAGAATATTAGTTATAGACGACCCTATTTCTAGTTTAGATAGTAATGTATTATTCATAGTAAGCTCTTTGATAAAAGAAATAATAAAGAAAACCTTGAAAAATGAAGGCAACATAAAACAACTCATTTTATTAACTCATAATGTCTTTTTCCATAAAGAAGTATCTTATATAGATAAGCGTAATAAAGATTTAAATGAAGTAAATTATTGGATGTTAAGAAAAAATGGCAAAATATCATCAATACAGTCGTATTTAACTCATAATCCTATTTCTTCTTCTTATGAACTATTATGGAATGAATTAAAAAATGAGGGTGTAACTTCATTTATAACTATTCAAAACACTATGAGAAGGATAATTGAATACTATTTTACATTTCTTGGTAAATTTAATAATGAAGACATAATAAACAAATTTACAAACATTCAGGATAAAGAAATATGCCGTTCATTATTCTGCTGGATAAATAGTGGTTCTCATGATGTTAATGATGACTTATTTATTGAGGATCAACACGACATAGTAAGTAAGTATAAAAAAGTCTTTAGAAATATATTTTGTCAAACGGACAATTTAGGACATTTTGATATGATGATGCAAGAAGAAGATAAATCTACTATTTAGTGAGTTATAGATGAAATCAAATATAAATTTTCACATACATTCGACTTATAGTGATGGCACTAAAACTGTCCCTGAAATAGTTAAAGAGATAGAAACACTTGGCATTAAATGGTTTGCAATAACTGACCACGATCAAGTAAAAGGCAATATTGAGGCAGCAGAACTGGCAGTGAAGTATGGATTAAATTACACTACAGGTATAGAACTATCTTGCTGTTTTGATGGCGAAGCAGGTCTTGATGAGACTTGTGTTTGTCATATAGTAGGATTGGGTATTGACATAGCTAAAATGCAGATTGAAATATTGAAAATAGAAGAAGAAAAAGACAGGATACTACACGAACTATTTTGTGAATTAGTAAAAGACAGCTATATGCTGAAGTATGAAAATGTTCTCACCAATGACAAAATTATAGAACGAAAAAGTATATCAAATGAACTAATTCGCCAAGGCTACGCTACTAATGCTAATGATGCCTTTTCAAATATACTTAACACAGATAAATATCGTCATTTTGCTAAAAATATCCCTACTATAAAAAAAGGTATTGAAATAATTAAGCAATGTGGTGGAGTTGCTGTTTGGGCGCATCCTTTTGGAATAACAAGAGGTGGGAAGAAAGAAATTACAGAAGAACAAGTTCTTAATTTAATAGAATATATGCTTGAATATGGTATTGAAGCTATTGAAGTATATTATCAACTCTATGATGTCCAGCAGATACAGTTTCTGGAAGCATTGGCAACTACTCATAAACTTTGGAAATCTATTGGGACAGATTATCATGGAATTGATCCTCTTCCATGTCATTCTGAGGCACGAAGAATATTATTTCCAAAAGAAATTTTATTTTTTGAAAAAGAGGGTATTCAAGTAGATGAAAGCATTATTGCTGTTTTTCTTAGTTAAGAAGTGAACTATGACAGCGTTAGACACACTAAAAAAATATTTTGGTTATAGTGCTTTTCTTGTGGGGCAGGAGGAGCTTATAAATGCTATTTTAAATAGGAATGATGTATTGGGAGTAATGCCTACTGGTTCTGGTAAATCTATTTGTTTTCAAGTACCTGGGCTTATGTTGCAAGGAATAACGCTTATTATTTCACCTCTCATTTCCCTAATGAAAGATCAAGTAAATGCTCTAACACAGGCTGGTATTCCCGCTGCTTATATAAATTCTAGCTTGTCGCTATCGCAAATAGATATAGTGCTACAACGGGCTAAAAACAATGCGTATAAACTTATTTATGTAGCACCTGAGAGGTTGCAAATGGATGGGTTTTTACGCTTTGCAAAATCTGCCCAGATATCTCTTTTAGCAGTGGATGAGGCGCATTGTATCTCTCAATGGGGGCATGATTTTCGTCCAAGCTATGCAAGGATACCAGAATTTATTTACCAGCTGTCAAACCGACCAATTTTGACTGCATTTACAGCTACTGCTACCGACAAGGTGCAGAGGGACATCGTAAATTTGCTTAATTTAAACTCCCCTTTTGTTTTAATAACTAGCATTAATAGACCTAATTTGTATTTTGAAGTACAGAAACCAAAGGATAAATATGCCGCACTCATACACTTTTTAAAAGATAAAAAATATCAGACAGGAATTGTTTATTGCTCTACTAGAGATACTGTGGAAAAAGTCTGCGAGAAGCTGGTGGCTAACGGCTACAAAGCCTCTCGCTACCATGCAGGTCTTTCGGATGTAGAGCGACACCAAAATCAAGATGATTTTTTGTATGATAGGGCGCAGATCATGGTTGCCACAAATGCTTTTGGGATGGGGATAGACAAGTCCAATGTCTCTTTTATTATTCACTATAATATGCCAAAGGATATGGAAAGTTATTATCAAGAAGCTGGACGTTCTGGCAGAGACGGAGAACCAGCAAATTGCATCTTACTTTTCAGTGGGCAAGATGTGCGAACTAACATGTGGCTCATAGAAAATGACGAACAAGCTCAATACCCTGACCGAGCCACAGAAGAAATTTTAAAAGAAAGAAGCCGTAAACGGTTGCGTGAAATGACATTTTATTGCGAAACAAAAGAATGTTTAAGAGAATATATCTTGAAATATTTTGGCGAGATAATGCAAGACAGATGTGAAAATTGCGCTAACTGTGGAGATGCTACACCAATGATAGAGGCCACGATAGATGCTCAAAAAATACTATCTTGCGTTTATAGAATGAAAGAAAGGTTCGGCATTACAATCATTATCGAAACCTTGCGGGGTAGCAAAAGTGAAAAAATACTAAAACTAGGTCTAGACAAACTATCTACTTACGGCATCTGCGAAAAAAGTGAAAGTGAATTAAGAGAAATTATAAATCAATTAATCTTAAGTAATTATCTTGTTAAAACAGACGAGTTATATCCAGTAATAAAGCTGGGTAAAAAATCAAGCGATGTTTTATGGAACAAGGAAAAAGTCTTTATAAAACTGTCAACTAAGACCGAAGATGACAAGATAAGAGTAAGATCAGGTAAAAAAAGCAGTGTATTAAGAGCAGTTGACCAAAAATTGTTTGATGTCTTAAAAAAACAAAGGTTAAAGATTGCCAATGAACTAAAAGTGCCTGCTTTTATTATCTTTCCGGATAGTTCACTGGTAGATATGTGTTTGAAGCTTCCCACCACAAAAGAAGCCTTCGCAGATGTTTCTGGCGTTGGACAAATTAAAATTGAACGGTTTGGAGAAATATTTATAACCATTATATCAGAATTTTTACAAAACGATGAAATATCAGTCGAAACACCACCAAATCCAAAAGAAATTAATTTGTCTGAAATAGAAATATCTAGCGAACCCACCACTGTAAGCATTATTGCAGACAGAATAAACTGCTTATTGATGCGTTATGCTTACGAAAAAGTAAGCGGGGTCAGAATCAATGATTGGCTAATATCTAAGGGTTACTTGCAAACTACTACCGAAAACGGAAAAAAATATAAAATACCAACCGATGAAGGAACGAAACTCGGTATCACAAACGAAAAAAGAGAGATTCGAGGAGAAAATACGCAAATAATTTTTTTTGACATTAAAGCTCAGCAGTTTATAACTCAAAATAGCTTGGAAATTGTTAAAAACCGCTAAATAGTTTGAGAAAATACGTCCGATATAGTCATAGTTTGTAAAAAAATAATACGCTTTTTTCACTGTGGTTATTTGGTCATCGTTTTTACGCTCATACACACAACCTCGTCCAGTCATAATGTATTTTGATTCACTTAGTGGTGTAGGTAATGAATCGGAAATGACGCCACTAGAATCAACATCATCTGACTCATGGAGAGAAAACACTTCCATGTTATACTCCTTCATTATTCGAGCTAAACCATGTGTAATAATATTGAATATGAAAATACATACAGACTGGTTTAGAGTATTATTAACCGGCTTTCTATTCTGAAAATTTATTTCCAGAAAAAATGAATCTTTTTCTTTGGAATGGATATTAGAAATGGAATGATACCAGTAACTGTCTTTATCATCAACCTGTATATAAGTTTCACTTCCATCATAAATACAAATAGGATATATCTTAATGGTTATAGGTATATTAAATATACTTTTATTATATAAACATCTATCATGAACATACAATGGCAAGCCAGAAGGCTTATTGATTCTATCAAACCAATGATGCTCCTTTTCTGGTAAATTTTGAAGTTTATGTTTTGCATGTCCTAAATCTGAATGAAAAAAGACATCCGATAATGCTTGCTGTGCAAATGATGTTATTTCATCGTTCTGTAAATATGATGGGAAATTACTATAATCTAAAATATCCATCAAAAGTGCAACATTAGTAATATCTAGCTAGCTACCATGATAAAAGTTTATTGGTGTTGTTTTAGTTATTCTTTTTGATACATTGGTAAAGTCAATCTCAGGGTTCAATTTAATAAATTTATCAAAGAATGTGAAATATTTTTATTATTCATTGTCGCTCCAACTGTAGTTTTTTATGAATCTAACACATAATTCCTCGATATAATCTAATCGATGAATCTGATTAATCCACTTCTCAGGTATAGCTTCAAACCCATAAAATAATCCCGCAAGCCCCCCAGCCACTGCTGCAACCGTATCTGTGTCATTCCCAAGATTTACAGCTTTCAAAACACACTTTTCATAACTATTAGTATTGAGCAAACACCAAAGAGCTGCCTCTAAAGTACTAACGACATAACCACCGCTATCTATATGTTCCTCTGATAAAGTTTTAAAATCGAGGTTATAAAGTTTGTAAAAATGCTTGAAATCTCTTGAAAATGGAGGCTTTTTGTAGTAATCCTCTGCTTTAAAAAGACCTTTATATATACCTTCATTTAAATCTTTTGCATCGAATAGACTATCAGCTACTGTTAAGTAGATTCCACAAGAAATCAAACTTTTGGGATGAGCGTGAGTCTGAGAGGATACATTATGGATTATTTGGTATACTTCAGCGTTTTCTGTATAATTCTCTACATATTTCGCTCTTAGATAAAAAGCTAGAGGTAAAATCCGCATGAGAGAACCATTACCATTGTCGCTATCATATTTACCGCCACATTTGAGAGCTGGGACTCCACTTGCAAAACGAGAAATGGCGTCGCGAGTCGTCATCCCTACATCAAAGACTATTCCATGAGGTGTATATTCTGCATCTCTATACCATGATAAAAATTTCTGCATTATATCAGTGTAATCAAGTCCATTTTGTAGGCTATCTAAAATACACAGTGTCAAACTCGTATCATCAGACCAAGTGCCTGGTGGCTGATTGTATGTGCCATATCCTATCATGTCTGTAACAGGATTTCTTCTCAGATAATCTCGGCTTTTGAATTCTACAGGCACACCAAGAGCATCTGCTACTGCTAAGCCGAATATGCCGCTAAGTATTTTATTATTCATGATTTATGTCCTCTCTATATATATTCTCTCATCAGTGGCGAGAGTTTTATTGTTTATCGTTGTACTCTGTCAATGCAATCACACTGGCTACTTCATTTAAACGATTTTCCAATACTTTTTTATCTGGTAGCTCTAGTTTGTATTTAGCAACCATTGTAGGTGAAATTGTTCTACTCATTGCATATTCAACTACTTGTTCATCAGCTGAAGCACATAAAATGATGCCTACACTTGGGTTTTCGCTTGCTTTTTTATAATCTCTGTCCAATGCTTCTAAGTAAAAATCCATTTTACTAATGTATTCAGGTTTAAATTTTCCTCATTTAAGTTCAAAAGCTACTAAACACTGTAATCCCCTATGAAAGAAAAGCAAGTCTAAAAAGAAATCTCCACCACCAACTTGAATTTTTATTTCTTTTCCCATATAAGTAAAATCTCGCCCAATTTCCAATAAAAAATTTTTCATGTTTTCCAGTAATGCATTTTGTAGGTCATTTTCAGTATATCCGTTTGGTAAGTTCAAGAATTCAAGATCATAGGTATCTAAAAATGGATTAGTATTTGTTTTTACCATATTTGAGGAAAGAACTCTGTTTTTAGACAAAGTGACTCTTTGATAATAAGCACTTTCCAATTGCCTATCTAACTCTCGATAAGTCCATTTTTCATCTATTGCTTTCTCTATATAAAAATGTCTTTCATCTGTATTTGTAGTAGCACTCATGATAAGCAGATGATTTGCCCAACTCAATTGTGTCAGCAGTGCTGACACAATTTTATCGTCTTTATAAATCTCGAAAAATTGCCTCATTCTATAAAGTCCGCGTTTATTAAAACCTCTTAATTCTGGGTGATTTTGTTTCAGATATAGTGCTACCCTATCAATATATTTATCACCCCAAGAATGTTTTTGAATTTCATCACTTAAATGTTTGCCAATATTCCAATAAAGTAGTATTAATTCTTCGTTTATTTTACGAAATGTATTCTCACGAGCGGATATGATTAATTCTACAATATGGGTGAATGATTTTTTTTCATCGATGACGATATTTTTGTTCATTATTCAGCCTTTCCTTATTTTTTGTCCCATCTGTTGTTTATATTTCTCTCGACAGTATTGAGAGTTTTTATTATATCCACTTCTTTATTTAAAGCAAATTATTTATTCCCTTGTTTTTTGTCAAATATTAATTAACATCAATGTTTCTTAATAAAGATAATATCGTTATCTTATCATCATCCGGCACATACCCATAATTCGACAGTTGCCCAATCTCTACATCTTTATTTTTCCCATGATAATCGCTACCCCCAGAGACTAATAAACCTAATTCTGAAGCGATATTTGAGTAGGTAAGCACATCTCTCTCATTATGAGCAGAATGATAGACTTCAACCGCAGATAGACCTTTATCTTTTAGTCTTTTTGTCATATTTAATAGCTCAGCAATGTCTATCTGATATTCTTTTTGAACTTCAATCGGGTGTGCAAAAGATACAACTCCACCTGCTGAACTTACAATCTCTATAACTCTTTCTGCTTCAATCTTGAACTCTCGACTTTCCATATCATCAAGGCAATTACCAAAAAACTCTTGTCTTTTCATTTTTATACCCATTTTCAAAGCTGCATCAGCAATATGAACTTTACCTGGAATTTTTAAATTCAAAATATGGACTTTCTCCTCTTCTGGTATGTGAACTTTGTGTTTGTTTAGTAGATGTTCAAAAATAGCAGTGATGCGTTGCTTTCGGCGAGATGCAGTTTCTTCAATCATGCTTATCATTTTTTCTGAATAAGGATCAAATCCATAACATAATAAATGCAGGTTTCTACCTTCAAAAACCGAGGAAATTTCGCATCCTGTGATAAAATTTATGGTATGTTTTTGAAATTTTAGTTCATTTAAAATCTCAATATTTGCTTCTAAATCATCGTGATCTGTGATAGAGAAAACTTTATAATTCATTTCTATGAGCTTTTTTATTAACTCAAAGGGTTCATCTGAACCATCGCTTTTGTTCGTGTGGAGGTGGAGATCGATCATATTTATTTCCTCATTTTCATCTTACATTCATCAATTTTATCTTTAAAATAGAAATCCAGTTTTTTTATAAAAGGGTCTTTTTTAACAAATTGCTCAAACAAATCTTGTGATTTTAATCGATATTGTAATGCATCTTCGGATTGTTTTAACTCAAAGTATTTATCACCTAATCTATTACAAGACAAGAGTAAATCCAAGAGATCAAAAAGAGTGCCAGAAAGATTGTAGATTTTATTTCTTTCATCAAAGGATTTCTGGAAATATAATAATGCATCTTGCTTTTGACCAAGTGCTTGATGACAATATCCGGTATCTTTATATGAAACTGATAAGACCCTGAGAGTTTCTATATCTCTCGTTGTTTCATATATTTTGTTGCATAACTCAATAGAATTTAAAAAAGTTTTAATTGCTTCATGATAAAAACATATGTCATATAGATATTCTCCCTTTTTATTTGATGTGTTCAGTAAAGTCCAGAGTTCTTTAATTGCTTCTGATTGGTCTATTGATTTTATATTTTTATAGTCTTCTTTATCATGCAAGTGCTTAAGCATTTTACCGTATGAAGCTAGGAAATCTATAACAAAACGGCTTTCACCTTTTTCCTCGTATCTCTTCAGAATAAAACCTAAGTATTGTTGATAATATAATAGCGCTTCTTGTATACTCTCTATTGTTAATAAAAAATGACATATACTTTCAAATGATTTTGGAAGATGATAAAGATAGCCTATATTAGTTTGATTAGTTTCCGTGTATTTTTTCAAGCTTTCAATAAGTGATTTTTGGAAAAAAATACCTGCACTTTGTGTTTGACCTATTAATATTAAGTGATGTCCAATGTCTCTATATGCACGTAATAAAAAACTAGTATCTCTATCTATTGTAGACTTCTCGAAAATCTGTTCTGAAGTACTGAGTTGCTTTTGATAGAATTCTAAAGCCTTTTTAGTTTGTCTAATAAAAGTAATGTATTTTGCCATACCTCCATAAAAGCCTCTCAAATTTCTTAATGCCTGTAAATTTTTAGTTTGTTCATATTTTTGTAAACAGCTATCAATTGCATTCATAATATATGATTCTGCCTCCCGATATTTTTCAATTGCTATCAAATAACGATAAATATTTTGATATGAGCCAATTAATCTTTCCCATGAATACATTGTACCTATTTGATGATACACTTGCTTACATATTTCGAGTTTATTTATATACAATTCACCTGCTTCATTAGTTTTCCCAAGCAATTGTAGATTTCCTGCTAAATAATCATAAGATTCTGCTAAATTTTGAAGAGATCCAGTGGTGCGAGTTTGTTCAAATATTTGTTTTCTTACATCAAGCGATTTTTGAAAATAGATATTTGCTTCTTGTAATTGACGGAGATAGCTAAGAAATAACCCAAATGTCACATATATATCAGCTAAGTCCTCTAATGCTTGAAAGGTAGCTGATTGCTCGTGAATTTTTTGAAAAATATCAATAGATTTTTGAAGATACTCTCTTTTTTCTTTTGTTTGTTCATGAGTTGATAGGTTGTCTCCAAAACGTTCGTATGAAATTGCCAGCTCCCTGTATGCCTCTTTTGTTTGGGTTTGGTTGTATATTTTTTGTCTTGCATCAATAGACTTTTGGAAATAATCACTTGCCTTTTGCTTTTGCCGTGTAACACTCAGAATGCCTCCCATATCATTATATGAATATGATAAATCTCTAAGGTTTTCATTAGTTTTTTCATTTTCATAAATTTGTGTATATGCTTTAAGTGATTTATCAAAATATTCTTGTGCTTCCACACTTTTGTATATCGAATTCAAATATTTTCCTACATGCTTATATGCGAATACCAAATTTTTAAGCGATGTAATAGTTTTTGATTTATCGTAAATTTTTATTCTTGTATCGAGTGATTTTTGATATAACTCACCAGCTTTTAAGTCTTCACCTATTTTATTGTACAAATCACCTAGAGTGTGTTGAGTTATTCCTAATCTCCATTGAGACCAGTTATCATCCTCATTTTCAATCAAATGAATAGCTTCTAACATCAATTTAATTCGGAAAGCGAGTGTGTTCCCGAGCAGTTGAGCCTGACAAGCGTCAATTACTTTAGTAATTCGCCATCGTCTGTTTTTGTTTATTGCTATTGAGGCACATGGTATAGCTAACAAAAAACTTCCCCCATTTTCATGGTCTGTGTAAATATCGGCTAATCCTTTCGCTATCGCGTTTAAATGATTTTCATGATGGTCATGTATGATTTGAACTGCTAAACGAGTACTATTTACAAAGTAGGTATGGTGCAAAATTTCCCGCATAATAAATGTGTCAGGTGATTTTTTAAAATGGTCAATCAATTTATAATTAATTCTTTTTAATTCGACTAACCTATCATTTTTTAATGCTCTTCTTAGACTCTGATGTGAAAAATCCCACTGTATCATATCACCCTGTGAAAAGTGTCCTCTCATCATTTGTCTTAACCATGAAAAATCTGCTGGATTAAATATCAATCCTAGTTCATTAAACGCACCTTTTAAGTCACTTTCCCTAAGCCCACTACGAGATATAGCAATCATTCCACAAACACAGCGAATAAATTCACTTCCAATTAATTTTTCTAATCTTTCTAATATGCTGAGATAGGCACCTTCTGGATCGCCGGGTGTTTCCTCAATTCGCTGGCACATAAACTTTGCTAATGCTTCTGGCTGGGTCATACCCTTTTCAATATAATTTTGGATAGTATTTATTTCATATCTATCTAGCATAGCAAGGTTTTGGACTATTAAACTTAAATAAAGGGGATTTTGAGCAGCTTGTTTATCTTCTGGAATCTTTTTCTTTAATATGTAATCTACGACAGTTGAACTAATTTGCTTATGATTTCTTTTTGCAATACCATGAATCATCTCCATTATGTCATTATTATTTATAATTGGAATAGTTTGGACTTCGCCATTTAATTGCTTTATAGCCTCTGTTTCTTGTCCCTCAATGATAGAGCAGAGTAAACGAAAATTTTCTGGCAGTTTACCACTAATCCAGAGCATTTTTTTAGCTTCATCACTTTTATAAAGCTGGTCAAGAGCATCGACAACCACTACAACTTTTGTTTTTTGGCAAGCAAAGAATAGAAGTTCTCTAAATCTGTCTTTAATATCTTGAAATTTGGTTAGAGTATCACTGTCGTCTTCTAAATTGAATCTTTCACATAACAAGTGAATAAAATATCGAAGCATATTTTCGATAAGACTTGAGCGAGAAGACAACCCACAACTAAAAGGTAACAAAACACAATCCTTTTCAATTGCTTGCATAACTTTACACAAAAGACCACTTTTACCACTCCCGGCTTCTCCTTGTATCATTAAAAGCTGAGGATTTTGGCTTTCACTTAGACAAAATTGAGTCAAATTTGATATAGTTTCAGTTCTACCAGCAAAATGTTCAGTTCGGCTTTCTCGAAAAGTTTCTTGTGTATCACTTTCTTGTGTTTTCCAATCTTGTCCTATTTCTGGCGGCTCACCCCATTCTAATTTTAGTTTGTTTATGATGTCATCAACCACCATTTCGCCCCAGTCGTTATTGACAACAAGCTCGTTATCTTTTATTGTAGCAATATAATGTTTGATATCAGGTTTAAATTTGTTAATAATTTTGTTTTTTAGTTCTTGAAGTTTTTTGCATCCTTCAGGATTGTCTTGATATATACTTCTAGCACCTTCTGTCATTTTTTCATAATTTGGACTTTCTCTAAAATAAAAAAGGCATATCGGAGGTTCTTTTGAAGCTAAAACCCCATATTCTATTTCTAAAGCAGTTACGCTCATATTTATTTCTTCAGTAGAAACTTCATTTGCCTCTAATACCGTTTTCATTTCATTACTTGGCGGCACCCACCCATATCTATCACCTATCAGACCAATAAAAAAGGGACGACATCGTTCAATTTCATCTAAGCAAGTCTTTAAAACTTTTTTACTCTGTTCTTCTTCAGAAATAGATGAAGTATCCACTCCCCATCGTAAGTCTATAATTTCTACTGCTCGCCCGTATTTTGAAGCAAATTCATTTACTCTTGGTAAAACATAGTCGCTTAGCATATCCCTTTCTGCCTGCATATCACGAAAAGTGCTTGAGATAAATATTGATTTATTTTTAATATGCATTATCTTTTTTTCCTATAATAAATTTTCTATTTGAGTTAAGTCTGCTTTCATTTTTAAATATTATTAATCTTGAGTTGGTTTTATTTTTTTCATTTGCTCGTTGAAGTTTTTTATAGTAAACCAACCTGGAATATCTTCTTCGGTTGGATTATCAATTTCTTTTATATTTTGTTTTAAAACATCAATATCATGCCCTTTTGCACCAGTAATTTGAAATTTACTGATTATTAATCTTGAGTATTCAAGTGTTAGGTTTTCCACAATAAATTCAAAATTCTTGCGAATCTCTGGGGCACCTGTTCCAAAATCGGGGGAATTATCTACATATATACTAAATGATAGAACAGGAAAATTATATGGGGAAAATATATAGTCTGATGACATATATTTAATTGAGTGTAAATAAAAAGCAGTAAGAAAGGCACTTGATTCTTTCATAGAAAACAATATTTCTTTTTCATTATTACTTAAAATTATTTTTGATATGGCAAAACCACGACCATTGTTAGTTTCTTCAAATAAATACTTATAATTTTTAAATATGTATATTTGTTCTCCTTTTTCATCATCTATTTTCTTTACAGAAGGTGGAATTGAATCTAAAAAGGTTTCTAGGTTTTTGTCTTTTATTTGTTGGTACATATCTATTTGAAATTGAAGTGCATCGGGTAAGTTTGTATTTTCTAAATAAATAGAAATAATTTTTTTATCTTTATTAATTGCTCGTTGAATTTCTCTTTCAACCCATTTTGATTTTATAGAATTATTTGAAATAAATAAGAATACAATTTCACAATCATCAATTTTTTTTATTATTTTTTCAATCCAGTTTTCTCCAGGTTTTATACCTTCATCGTACCAAACATTTGCTTCTTCTTGCAAAACAATTAAATATGGTCGAATTAATTCTTTATCCTCATGTGAGTAAGATATAAAAATATATGGTTCTATACCACTATATGCGTTTTTTAATTGTATGTCTTCGTTATTATTAAATAACTTTTTCAACTTATCAATGTCCATGTTTAACGTCCACCTCTGCTTCAAACTCCTTTTGATAAAATTCAATAGCTTTATAATTGTCTTTTATAACTACCTGCATCATTGAAAAATACATATTTTAAGCCTCCATTAGCTTATTAGACTCAAAGATAATTTATTTATGAGCTTAAAACCAAAATATAAAAGTCCTCTATTTTGTCAATTTTTTTTTTATTGATAGGTTATTCATACTTTATTCCTTTTCTTTTTAAATCAATTAACTCTTTTCAAAAACAGATATCCCATAACGCCAGAAGGGTCCTATTGATTTGCTTTCAGGGTTACCCAGCAAAAGTAAAATGGCATTCTATTCCCAGATTCATATACAAACCTTTATCGCTAGATTCCAACATTCGCTTGGCGATTTTCTCATCTGTGGTTAGTCTTCGCTTACCAATAGCCTCATTATAAAACACCCAAGGTGCGCCAATAGACATTTTTATAAGCTCCACCATTGTCGACCCGAATCTTTTGTGGAGTTCCAAATCTACTGATGGCATCCATCAGGCTATTTTTGACTGCTCCTTTATTTTCAGCCAAACAGGCTCTATAGCCGACAATTGTCCCTGTGGCGATATCCAACCAGAAAATAATCACAGGTCGAACAAGATATCTTTTGCCATAATTTCGATGGCAATAGAAAGGGCTTTTAACAAAAAAATAGGCGTGATGCCCATCGCTTTCATACAGCTCACCTGGCATCAAATCGTTGATTCTGACATTGTGGAGTTTTCTACATAGCGTTCGATCCCTTCAGGATGATGCGGTATTAATAAAAATAGCCCAAGCACGAACTCTGCCTTCTTGTCGAGCCACTTCCCAAGCTGTTTGACTTGGGTCTTGCATTGTATCTACCGATACATTCGGGTTGCAGGCATTCAAATCTGCCATAACAACCTCGTTCACTCTGTCGCTGATTTCAGCGTTTTCTAAGCCTTGAAATTCATTCATTTCAGCCTCCAATTACTTGTAATAATATAATTAGTTTTCATTACTAATTGGTGCTACTATACAAAATGCCGATTTCTTAGCAAGTTGTTTCTTAGCTTTTTCTAAGAAAAATCTAATTACAGTTGGCTGCTATGTGTTAATATATCATAGAGTTACGAAGCAGAGAAAGGAATGAAGCAAAAGAAAATAAGAAAAGTTTTATCTCTTTGATTTATTAAGGAAAAAAGCCGACATTTTGAGCATTTTTAGCAAGAATTTACAGAGGTAATAAAGACCGCTAAATAGTTTGATAAAATACGAATTAAAGTTTGAGATATTTATCATAAATATCCCATGATGATAGTTTTTGTAACGTTGCTATTTATCGATATACAACTTTTTACTTGACTAAAATAGTCAAAAAAATATTTCGAACGAGATGAAGTTAATAAAAAAGAGTGTAATTTTTATGCATTATTGAGTTAAATAATTTGTGCATTGCTATAAAAATATATTGTGGAGTAAACATGGCTAAAAGTGATAAAATAAAAGCTTTGGATACAGAAATCACCGTTATGCACGGAAACTATGATAGTGATTATATCAGCATGACTGACATTGCCAATTTCAAGAACGCTGACTATTCCAGCGAGGTAATTCAAAATTGGATGCGAAATAGAAGCACTGTTGAGTATCTTGGACTATGGGAACGAATTCATAATCCTGATTTCAATTACCTCGCATTCGAGGTAATTGAAAATGAAGCAGGGCGAAATTCGTTTGTGCTGACACCCAAACGGTGGATAGAAAGCGTAAACGCAATAGGTATGACTGCAAAGGCAGGAAGATATGCCTCCACATTTGCTCATAAAGATATTGCATTCAAATTCGCTGCATGGATATCTGTTGAACTCGAACTATATGTAATAAAAGATTATCAACGCTTAAAAACAGAAGAAAGTAATAAGATTTCTCTTGAATGGAATCTACAACGTACTATTTCAAAAATTAATTATCGAATACATACAGATGCTATCAAGGCAGAGATAATACCAAAGGTAATAACCAAAGAACAAGCAAATTTCGTTTATGCTAGTGAGGCTGATTTATTGAATGTAGCTCTTTTCGGTAAAACTGCTTCGGAATGGCGAAAAGAAAACCCAGAGGTAAAAGGGAATATTAGAGATTATGCTACTTTAACACAACTTGTTGTTTTGTCTAATATGGAAAGCATAAACGCTTTACTCATTCGTCAAGGACTTTCGCAATCGCAACGATTAATTCAATTAAATGCAACAGCAATTACCCAAATTGAATCACTGACAAAAAGTGTTGCTATTAAAGCATTAAACTAAAAATGTGTAAGTGGGGAGAGTATAACAATGAATTTTAAAGATAATGAAACCTTTAAAGAATTTGGAATTACGAATGTTGACAAGATGGACTTTCAAAATTTCAACATTGTCATCGGTGAAAACGGTTCAGGTAAGTCGCGGTTCTTAAAGGCTGTGAAAAAACATTACAAAGAGCAACAAGAAATATATTCTGTGGTATATGCTTACTTTCCTGACATTTCTGTGTCTTATATTCAAGGCAAAGAGCAAAAACTTGACATACCTTTGAAAAAGATTATCTTTGAAAATGCTTCAATAGATTTTGATGATTTTTTGAAATATATAGAAAAACATGGTTATCTTTTTTTGGAAGAATTAGTTCACGACATTACTTTAAGTGAGAGATATTCAAGTGTTGAAAAAGATGAAAAAATAATTGAATTAATACAATACATAAATTCAATAACAAATTCTTTGTTAAATAGAAATTTAATATTATCTGATAATAAAATCAAGCTGTCTCCGATAAACAACTCTGAAGATGCGATAGAGAAAAAACAAGAAAGAAGTGATTTGTTAAAAGATATTTTACCAGAATTATCGCCGGGTGAATTAATGCTTCTTTATATGACATTTTTTATTGTAGCTATAAAGTATTATAATAAAGATAAAGATAAAAAGCTAATCATTATTCTCGATGAACCAGAATGTCATCTACATCCAAAAGTTTTGATAGAATTTATCAACTTTCTTAAGAAAGATTGCACTTTTGAACAAAGTTGGATAGCTACTCATTCTATCTTTATATTACCTTTAGTAAAATTTAATGAAATTATTTACATTGCCAACAGTGAATTACAAAAAAGAAATAGTAAATATTTTGAAAATATTTTGGAATCTGTAGTTGGCAGTAATAAATCAATAGCACAATTTTTACTTTCCTCTCGATTATGGCAGTATCAAAATTTTGTTGCTGAGTGTTTTGTGTTGCCTCAAGAAGTAAAACAAATGAATCTAAACGATGAGCAATTGAATAAATTTTTAAAGTTTGTTGAATCACAGGTTAGTTATAAACAACTTAATATTCTTGATTATGGTGGTGGGAAAGGCAGATTAGGCATATTTATAGAAGAAAAAAAGAAACAAAAAGTAATTAACTCAATAAACTACTCTATATATGATAAATATATTTTACCAGAAGAGAAAGAGTATCCTTTTACTTATTTTACAATCACACCTAGAAAAAAGAGTTATTTGATTGTGTTGTAATGATGAATGTATTACATGAAATAGATGTCAATGAATGGGTTACTGCTTTTCAAGATATATATCGATTGCTTAAACTAAACGGTTATTTATTAATCTTTGATGTGATTAGCCTTTCAAGTGGAGAGCAACCTTTTGGAGATTCAGGTTACATATTCTTAGGTGAAAAGCAAATAAATGAATTATTCAAACAACTTGATATAAAATCAATTGATTTGAATATAGGTGATAAAAGTAATTTTTTCATTATAACAAAACAAGAATGCGGTAATGTTTCTCAAAATACTATTAAATTAGCTTTAGAATCTTTAAAAAATGATGTTTATGATGAACTAAAAAAAGATTTTTCTAAAAAAAATAAATATGCAAAATCAAAATCGTTTGTTGATTACGATATTTCTCGTAAATATGCTTTCTTGTCTCAACATTACATTAATATTCTTTTTGCACTAGAGAGATTTGAAAGCATTTCACCATGAAAACACAGTAATAAATGAAATATCCATTTAAGCTCATGTTAATTATTATAAATTGAAATAGTGGATATTACTGAGTTTATTTATAATTCATAGGACTCGGTTGTCAGTATTGGAGAAAAAATGGATGAAAAACAGAAAATGATACACGACTTGATTTATGTAATATAGTAATAAACTGCCACATAGAAGAGATAATAAATGATGAATCTTTTTAAAGGTTGAAATGCATAAGCAAGACCGTGGTTTATAACTTATTCATTTCTAGGGGAGTCCACTCCGAGAAGTCTATTTTCAGCTTGCCATAATTAAAGCAATTTTCTTGTCTTTTGAGATAATATTTTCAAAAAATACCAAAATATTCAGCAAAAAAGCAATATGATTCATAAAAATCAATAAAAACGAAGTATTATTCTTATTTTGTATCAAGACTTGTGTGTTTCCATTGTTTTTTGGATACAATTCTAGTATATACTTCATAATTCTTCTTAGGTTTATCCAGAGGCAGCGGGCTAGTGCCCAAAACTGGTGTCTTATCAACCCTCGGTAATTACTTTTATTTCCTCGATAATGGTATCCTAACTGGAAGATTGTGCTTTCTACATTGGCTCGAATGTTTAGTTCTGCTTTGGGTAGAGATCTGAGTTGTTGGCTAAACAGACGGACTTCAACATTGTGTTTTTTTATAGTTCGCTTCTTATTATTAGCGTCTTTGAAAGCCCAGCTGGGTTCTGTCTCTGCTTTTTTAGGCTTAACTTTAGTCGCTGGAATGATGTTATTTGTCACTGTATCAATTAGTTCTAAATTTTCGCCATCAAAGGAGTAAATATCATAGCGTGAGGCTTGACCTGGCATTTTCCCTAAAATAAAATCAATATTTTCCTCTTTGCAGTGTTGAAAGTTTTCTTTGCTGTAATAGCCGCCATCAGTATGAACTGTTTCTACTGGCTGTGAAGTGAGTTCTTGAGTAGCTACGATGGCTGGTTGCATTAAATTGCAATCAAGCACACTTGCTGGGACTACATGGGCATCTGTGATTAAGTTGAGTAGATTATCGTTATCACAAGTTTCTGTTATGTTGACGGAAAAACCTTTAGCTTGGTATGATCCTTTCTTGTGATAGTCACTTTCGGGGTCGTGAGGTGTCTCAATTCTACCTGTCTGGAGAGCTTGTTTATAAAGAGGAATTATTGCCTCATCTATAACTTCATAATTCTCATAAAACACCTGTTCAAGTATCTTTAGACTTTTGTGTGAACTATCTTTGAAGTGCATGATTATGGTGTATATCACCGGACCAAGCCGTGAAATTTTTGTCTCTAATTCGGTGGCATTGTGACGATAAGTGACCGAGCTGGCGGTCTCTTGCTTGATTTCTTGTAAAACTTGCTTGTCGGTTTCTGATAAAATTTGATTAATACAGCGTTTACAATCTTTTAATGCGAGCCGAATAGTCTCGTGAATGAGCTCATACCGATTGAGCCATGCGATATTGCTACCCAACAACTTGCTATCCATCCTGATCTTCTTGCCATTCACTTTAAATTCCATTATCTGACTTTGTGTGATATGTTGAAAAACTTGTTTCATCAAGCCTTCATTACCTTCCTTTTCCCACTCTATCATTTTGCTACGCAACAGGTAATATGTCGATGGTGCTGGAATGGGATCATCAATATTAAATATACCTAGTGCAGAACGAACAAGTGAGTTAAACTGGCAGTTTTCAAATAGTTGTGCATCACTCCAACTACGAGTCTCTTTTAATATCATCATCCCAACTAATACTCTGATTGAAGCATTAGGTGCGCCATTGTCCTGGCAAAAAAGGTGTCGAAAAAGTTCCTCGTCAATACGCTCAACTACTTGAACTCGAAATTGATTGTGCCAATGGTTCTCGTCTTGGTAGACTTTCAAGGCAGACGGATTTAACATTGAAAATGAATTTGATAATAAATTCAATTGCTTATTCTTTTTATCTTTTCTAAACATATCTACTCCTTACTATATAAGGTAAACTATAATCATTTCAATATGTTACATATATCTTGATGATATTAACAAATTTTTTGTTTTGTGGGTGTAGGGGTTTTCAGAGTGGACTCCTACGGGGAGGTTCAACAATAGTAAAAGTTGATATATCAACATTTGATATATCTGGCTTATTTTTAAAATTCTTGAAAATTATTGCTATACTTGGAAATAAAGATATTAATATGAACATACAAAAGACAATTAAACCAGACAATATAAATGTATCTAATAATAAATAGCCCGATATACTGCCTAAAATAGCAACTAATATAAGCCAACCAAACTCTCCATTAAATAATAAATAAAGAAATAAACAAACGAAAGGTATAGCTAGTATAACGCTTAATATAGTATTAATAATATTTATCCCGTGTAGAAAGCTACCAATCATAGGTAAACCAGTCCCACTGTAATTCCATCCTATTATCAGTGTTAATAAAGCGGACAATGTCCCACTACCTATTAGAATAAATAAAAATTTTTTATTTTTTGCTAATTTCCAATATGATATTGATATAAAATTCAGTTTTAATGCTATAATCGTAGATCGGGTAGGAGGTCACTCATTAATTGGGTGACCGTCCTCCCACACCACCATACATACCGTTCGGTATATGGCGGTTCTTTAGTTTACATCAGTAACTTTCATGTAGTAATCATAAAAGAATAAATA
>WRLO01000052.1 GCA_009777575.1 Candidatus Cloacimonadota bacterium | reverse complement strand
TAGAAATATATAATATACGAGGTCAAAAAGTGAAAACCCTCAGGACAGGATTTGCTCAAGAGGGTTCAGACTTTACGAATGCTCACAGCTATAATGTCACGTGGAATATGAGAGATGAAAACAATAGACCAGTAGGGGCCGGGGTTTATTTTTATCGAGCTGTCGTGGACGGCGAAGTGATCGGTACCAATAGGATGGTATTGATAAAATAGTCGGACGATGTTATCGATTTTGGGCGAGGATGCTGATTTGTCGTAGCTCACCACCCCGTCTGCTTCACAGCCACCCCTCCGAGGGGAATTGGATCGCCACTACGGTTTTAGATTAAAGTATGAGGCTCTTCAATACGATGTAGTGGAGACATTAGAAAATAGCTTTTTTATTCCGTTTGAAAAATTTTTATCGAGAATACCCACGATGCCTGTATATTTACCAAACAACTGAAAGTAAAAATCTTTATTTTCCCAGCTCACAATATCAATATGCTGCTTATCCGTATATTTAATTACAGATTGATAACTATTTTTACTCAGGTCACTCGCTACTATTAATAAAAATACTTTTTTTTTTTGAACAAGTCGCATGACATGATCATGTCCCAATGCTATTTTCTTTGCTTTCATAGCTAGCTGCAAAAGAGGTATAATTTTTTCTTTTATACTATCCATAATTCCGTTGATTTATATATAAACAATATGATTACTTCCCCTTTTACTCGCTACTAACTATTTTTCTTTTCTTTTTTGTCATCCATTTTTTGATAGATTCATAACAATTGTTATCTTTACAAAAATAATACCCAAAGCAATTTATTTTATGGTTTAGGTCTATGACAATTTCGTTATTTAATAAAATAAATCTGCATAAATGCTCTTTATTAGCTTTCTTTTTACATATTACACAAGTTCTTTCTTTTATCATTTATAAACTTTATTCTGCTAAAAATGCTTTGATGCCTCTTTTAGTTTGAAAGCTATTTTTTCACCAATTCCTTCGATGTTTTTTAGCTCATTTACAGAAGCTTTGAATATGTCCTGAACAGAAGTATATCCGTGCTCTTTTAATATGTCGGCTATTTTTGCAGTAACACCATCCAGCTCGTTTACATGGCTTGTAATTCTTCTTTCCTCTGCCAATTTGTCTTCAAATTCATCTTTTGTAAAGATGTCAAGCTTGTATTCTGTTAGTTTCGCAGCCAATCTTACATTTTTTCCCATTTTACCAATAGCAAAGTTTTTATTCTCATCAGAAACTATTATTCTGGCAAATTTTCCTTTTTGAGTGATATAAACTTTTTCAATCAAATCTGGACCTATTGCATTTGAGATCAACACTTCAGGATCATCATCCCACTCTAATATATCGACTATTTCACCCCTTAACTCTTTCTTGATTTGCTCGATTCTGATAGCCTTTGGACCCAGACAGGAGCCCACCGCATCTATAGAGGCGTGTTTTGCTTTTACAGCGACCTTCGTTCTGACTCCCGGCTCACGAATAATTCTTTTTATTTCTATTTCTCCTGAAAGCACTTCTGGAACTTCTAGTTCAATAAGTTTTTTCACAAATTCTGGATGTGCTCTAGATAGTATTACAATCAGCTCGTTACCTCTTTTTCTGATATTTAAAACAAAACACCTTATGTGGTCTCCTATTTTATAAAATTCTTCTTCTATTTGCTCTTCTACTGGTAAAAGACCTTCAGCAAATCCTATATCTATAAGATAGCCATTGAAATCAGATTTCTTTACTTTGCCATATACTATTTGATGCTTTTGTTTTTCATAATCAAACATTTTTCTGTCTTCTTCGAGTCTTCTTATTTTGTGTGCGATCTCTTCTCTAGCATTTTTTATAAGTTTTGGTTCAAAAGTTTGTATCGATATTTCTACTCTGATCATATCGCCTATTTTTGCTTTTTCATCATATTCATAAATCGCTTCATGTAATGACATTTGACCTAAAGACATTTCTTGATCCACTACTTCTTTTAAAAAGCGGGCAGCTAAATAATTTTTATTATAATCTAAAATGATTTCTAAATCATTTTCTAGTTTTAGCTTTTTACCTAGAACTATCTTTAGACTATCTTTTATGACTTTTTCTATTTTTTCCTGATCCAGCTGCTTTATATTGGCAAGTTCTTTGATTATCGCTAATATATTTGAACTCATTTATTCTCCTTTTTTACCTGTTTATAAATAGTTTTTGCTTTTTTAATATTAGTAAAAGGTACTTGTATATTTTCTTTTTCCGTTTCAATAGTTACAAATTCATGATTTACTTCTTTTAGTAACCCTATAATTTCATTTTGAGTCTTACCGTCTGTACTATGCGGTTTTGCACATCGCTCACCCAGCTTTACCGAAACCCACTCATTTATAGCACTAGCATAGTGCTTTTTAAACTTTAGTTGTCTTTCTATACCCGGAGAAGATACTTCAAAAGTAAAATAGCCTTTCAAAATTTCATTTGTTTCGATTGTTGTATTGATATCTTTGCTCACCTTTACACAATCTGAAATGTTTACACCACCTATTTTTGTGATAAAGACACACAATACGTTTCCGTGCAGTGTTTTTATTTCTTCAATATCATAAAGTCCTACTCCATGTTTTGAGCAAATCTCTTTTATTATTATTTCATATTTTTCAAGCATACATGCTCCTATAAAATAAATTCTAAATACACAAGCGGGTCACTACCTCAAGTAAAAACGACACACCTTTCACGCCATAACCCAAAAACCATGATTTCAAAAGGAGCATTGTTGTCAAGTTTTTTATATTGTTTCAATATTTTAAAGGTATTTTTCCTCTGATGATGACATTCTACAAGCATATCTAAGAGCATTTCACTTCGATACATAAATGCCTTGATATATTAAACTTTTTTTGTATCGTGTTAATATTTAAAGATTGATGAAATATTTTGTATAAAATGTGGTTTGCTTATCGTAGATTATTTTTGATATTAATATTTGTGTAAAAGAGAGATATTATGAAAATTTTAGTAACAGGAGGGTTAGGTTTTATAGGTTCGCATGTAGTGGACGAATATGTTGAAAATCATCATGAAGTAATCATTATAGATGATTTATCAACAGGATCTATGAAAAATCACAATCCCAGAGCAAAGTTTTTTTTAGAATGTATTTGTAAAAAGAGAATTGAAAAAATATTCAAGACTGAAAACCCACAAATTGTAAACCATCATGCTGCACAGGTCAGTGTCCCTGTCTCTGTCAAAAACCCACTAAATGATTTAGATATAAATATAATAGGATTGTTAAATATCCTAGATAATTGTGTAAAGTTTAAAGTAAAAAAGATTATTTTTATTTCTTCTGGAGGCGCAATATATGGAGATGCTGACGAATACCCCACATCAGAAAAATATCATCCAAAACCCCTATCTCCATATGCTATACATAAATTTGTTTCAGAGTTATACTTGTATTATTACTATAAAACCTTTGGGCTAGACTACACAATACTCAGATATTCCAATGTATATGGGCCTAGACAGGCTACTCATGGGGAATCGGGTGTGATTTCTATATTTGTTGAAAAATATTTAAAGGGTGAAACGCCAAATTTGCATACTTTTGATGGTGAGCTTGACGGGATGATTCGAGACTATGTTTATGTGAAAGATGTCGTTAAAGCAAATCTCCTTGCTATAAACAAAGCTAGTACAGAAACAATAAATATAGGGTCTGGCATTGAAACAACTACAGGAAAATTACTTCGAATTATTTCAGGTCAGATGGGTGTCGAATACAAACCATGCATGAAAGGACCTAGGTTAGGTGATATTAGACGGAGCTGCCTAAATATAAAAAGAGCAAAGGATATACTAAGTTGGGAACCCACATATTCGTTAGAAAAGGGACTAAAAGAAACCATAGAATATTTTAGCTTATGATCAAAAATAATAGAGGGTGTTGAATAACAGGAAAATAGACTTTTTTATTTTTGCTTGAATAAAAAAACCAAACTTTCCCTTCCCTGGGAATCCGCAGAGCGGCAAGAATCCCTTCTTTTTTGTGTCTGGCTTTTTTAAACGACTTGTTCTAAAATCTCGTCAGGTAAAAGGCGATATTTGATGTCATAATCTGGATTATCGATTATTAGCTGTTTTGCCTTGTTATTTTTGGTGTTGATCAATACAGGACCTTTTAAATTTGCAGTCATTTTAGCAGGTTCTGTAGGTACTGTCACCAAAACTAGAACTATCACGTCTTTTGCATCAGAAACTTCGATATCTTCCAAGTCTTTTTTCCATGCGTCTATAGAATAGTCTGGTCTAAAAAGATTGGGGTCTGTGACTACGAATGCCAAAGAAGGTTCTTCTATAGAGTGTAACCATTTTAATGGTGAACCTTCGTCAACGTCAATTAAAGCGTACTGCTTAAAGTTTGGAAATCCTAATATCCCCGCTGGGAAAGTGATGACAGTGTCATCATTGATTTCAATTTCACCAAATTGTGTAGTGTAAAGCGTCATTTCATACTCCTTGTTTATTTATTTATAAATAACTTAATAATCCTCGAGGGAAGATTTTCGATAGTGCAGCTACCGAAGAATTTAAAGCGTTTTCTGCCATAGCAAATTTTGATAATAATTCAACCACGTCTATCTTTTCGATGCTTTGTATGTTTTCAAACACATTTTCTTGTAGCATCATTAGATTGCTTTTGGTTACTTCAAGTCTATTTAATTCTATTCCTGTAGATGTGACCTGCATTTGTATATTTGTTTGTAAAGATTCGAGTCCTGCCAGACCATTTGATATTTCTATCGTATTCCCATATGAAAGGGCATTCTTTAATTGATAAAGAGTGTCAAAGAAACCAGTATCTTCAAAAAGAGCCTGACCTGTCACATTAGTATTTACTCTACTAAACATGTTGTTATTAAATTCTACAAGATCACCGTTACCCATAAATTGCCCGGGAACCACTTGTACTCGAAACTCATCATTCTCACTCAAATATCCCGGACTAAACGTCATGGTCAAGCCTGTATCATTACCCGCAGAATCTGTTATTGCTATCGTCAGATTTGTAAAATATGTGGCTTCTGTCCATGTTTCACCGCCATCGTTTGATATCTGGTACATTGCTGTCGTATCGAGATCAGGGTCTCCAACGTCGCCACTGTGTACAAATCTTACGATAAATTCACCAGTTCCTTTTAAAACACCTTCTGTCGTTACGATCTCATTGTAAACATTGTCTGTAGATGCGAGTGGGGGCAAAATTTTACCTTCCAGTGAATAGGCAGGATTTTCTCCATTTGTTCCAGAAAAAATATATCTATCTCTCATTTTTGTGTTTGCGATCCCTATCATTTCGCTTATTAGCTCTTGTATTTGATCTGCCGCTATTTTCCTTTCCATTTCTGAAGACGACTCTGTAGAATTAGTCTCTGCAATTTCTCTAGCTCTGCTCAAAATATCATGAATTTTATTCAATGCCAAATCCGTAGCCTTTAAATATTCTTCTGCATCTCTGACATTTAGTGTATATTGCTCATATGCAGCGGCATTCCCATGATGACGCATCGCTGTGGCTAATTCAGCAGGATTATCAGATATCCTATTGAGTCTTTTCCCATCGTTTGCTACCATTTCATTGTATTTATGATAATCAGAAAGGTTTTTATTTACCTGATTTATCAGTCCATGAAACATTGATTGGTCTGTTACACGCATTTGATTTTTCTCCTTTTTACCTTTTTCTATAAATAGAGAAAGTTCCTTTCATTTTTCAGATCTCACATTTGAAGAAAGTGTCATATTTTTTGTGATAAGTCTACTCAAATCTAAGAGCTTTGTATTATCAATTTTCGTATGCGAAGCTTCTTCATTTTCTTGTAAAATTCGTTCAAATACTTCTTTTCGATATACCAAAGTATTTTTAGGGGCTTTGATACCTACTCTGACAGCTGATTTTGTGATTTCAGTGATAATAAGCTCTATATCTTCACCTATACAGATTGCTTCACCTGATTTTCTAGTTAATACTAACATTTTTACCTTCCTAGTGTTAAATGTTTTGTAGCTACGGTAATAAAACCGAAGAAATTTTTGTACATAATCATCTTACTAACCCTATAATAGTCTTTATCATTTCATCAGCCACAGATATTATCTTTGCGGCGGCCTGATAAGCCTGTTGAAATTTTAAAAGGTTAGTAGTTTCTTCATTGATAGAAACTCCTTTTACAGACTCTCTAAAATTATCTGTTTGTTTCGCAACGAGGGATGTCCTATCCGCGCTATTTATAGAAAATTTGACATCTTGACCTACTGTATAAATAATATCTGCAAATGATTCTGTCAGTGTCTGTCCATCAAATATTTTTTCTAACCTTAAATCTGTCATCATCAGAGCTATTTGATTATCTCCTGTTGCTCCTGTGAGTGATGTCGCAATGAAGTTAAAATCACTTGAAACTTCGTTTGAAAGCTGAAAATTCATGACTCCTGTCACATCAGGATTAAACAATGCAATACCTCCACTACCATATCCGTTTATTCCCTGCATATGAACAGCGTTTACATGCTGGGATATTTGGACTACTAAATCGTCCAATTTTTGTTGATATTCTGGCAAGATGTTGCTTCTCAAATCATCTAGAGCTTTTAGAGAACCTGTGATCAGTCCACCTATAGGATTATCTATATTGTTCCATGCCAAAACCAGCGTAGTTTCTCCAGTGCTCATATTTTGTTTCTCAATAAGATTGAGAGTATTTGCATGCCCATTTCGAACTAATTCATCTGTACCCAAATAAACGCTCATGGTACCATTTTCTCTTTTATGAATCTGGATGTTTCCGTATGCAGAAAGCTCATCCACTAGTAAATCAAATTTGTCGAGTAAATCGTTTACTGGCCTATTGTTCATTTCTTCTAGAGAAATATGGGTCATCAATTTTTCCATTTCCTGAGCTATTTGGTTAATTCTGTCTGCTGATGTTTGAAGAGCTCTAGTAGCATCTTTCTTTTTTTCTTCGATTGATCTGTATAAATCTTTGAATCCTTCTGTCATTTGATTGGTAGCATTTACTACTTCCATTTTGTGAATATTGCTAAATGGGTTGTTTGAAAGAGACTCCCAAGAATTAAAGAAATTGTTTATCCTCATATGAATACCAAATTCGGTAGTTTCCAGCACATTTTTCTCTAGTTCTGTCAGGTGTCTTGCCATCGACTCCCAGTAACCAGCGTTTCCATTGTGCCTACGAAAATCAACATCCAGCTGCAAATCTCGCATCCTTTCTATTCTGACTAGATCTACACCTGTTCCATAATTATACTGTGGCATTGATATTGGCAAAGAGGCTTCTTGTATGACTCTTTGTCTGCTATAGCCCGGTGTATTGGCATTTGCAATATTATGTCCTGTGGTTTCCAATTGCTTTTCGTTTGCCATGACAGCTTTTTTACCGATGGAGAGCATGTTAAACATTATTAAACCCTCGTATTTAGAAGTATCGCACTTCGTCTTTGGGGTATCATGCCGACACGGCTATAAACTCTGTCTCTATCTACTAGATCTGCTATCATTTCTAGATTATCACCGACCAGTTCTAGACCCGTCTTTATGAGTTCTTTGTTTTCTGTAGAAAGTTTATCTATCGAGCGTAAAGTGTTTATAAAGCTGGTAAACAACACATTCGCTTTTTCAGAATTTTCTACCTCGTCAAATAATGTATAAACTGTTTTAAGATTGTTTTGGGTCAAATCTTTATCTTTCAGTACAAACAATGATTCCATCAAGTCATTCCTGATATTTGTAGCTTTGTGGGCTCTATTCACAGAGACTGCTGCTTGATGACTGATTTTTTGAAATCTCTTGATATTCCAATCTATCAGAGATTCTTTTTGATCTTCTAAACATATTAAAATTTCTTGATAAGAAACTATTTCGTTCTCCCAACTCTTAAAAAAATCGTTTATTAGATTATCCATTTTACACTCCTTTGGTGCTAAAACATCACCTATATATTTAATTTGAAAATCTGCTTAAGTAATTTGCAACTTGTCTGATATAATTTCTTGTTTCTCTGAATGGAGGTATGCCCTTGTGTTTCATCACATTCCCAGGACCTGCGTTATAGGCAGCCAAAGCGAGCTCTTGATCACCAAAGCGGTTCAACATTTGTCTGAGATAACGGGCTCCGCCCATGATGTTTTGTTCTGGATCAAACGAGTTTTTCACACCTAGATCTTTTGCAGTACCATCCATTAATTGCATCAGTCCTTTTGCTCCTACAGGAGACATCGCATTGGGGTTTCCGTAGCTTTCTTGAGCGATGACTGCCTTTATTAAGTTTTCGTCTAGATTATATTTACTAGCCGCTTTTTTTATAATATCATCATATTTTTGAAGTCGCTCTGAAAGTGTTTTTGGTAAAGGTTGCAGTGGTGCTTCATGGCTAGTCACAATTAATGAAGTAGCCTTCTGCTCTGTATTTTCCGATTGCGTTGGCTGAACATTCCCATCACCCTTTACCACATTTTTGTTTGCGGAGATATCGATATTGCTGATTTTGGGCTCGACAATATTTCCCATCAATTTGCTAGAAGGGCGTTTTTGTATTTTGAGCTGATCCACAGCTTCT
Source organism: Candidatus Cloacimonadota bacterium (assembly GCA_009777575.1). Lineage (GTDB taxonomy): Bacteria > Cloacimonadota > Cloacimonadia > Cloacimonadales > WRIO01 > WRLO01. The sequence continues at coordinate 16,031 of WRLO01000052.1, read as the reverse complement.
GGGTTAATTTGCTTTAATATTGACTCTGCTAACCCAAAGGATTGATTTTTTGCCATGTTTTCTGAGATTTGATTCAGAAACATGTCTTGATAAAAAGCACTTCCAGCTTGTGTTCCAAAAAAACCTTCACCTTCCAGCCCTTGTGTCATAGTGCTCAGCATTTGTTTTATTAGCATTGCCTCAAAATCTATTGCCGCCTTTGCTGCTTTTTCAGGGGAATCTGGAGCTAGGTTCTTTTTGATCGCTTCCATTTTTTCTGATTGGTTTGCATGGATTCGATTTTCTATGCCTATTTCTATCGATGATGTTGTTAGTTCCATTATTGACCCCTTATAATATTCTCAGCTCTGCAAATAAGGCACCAGATTCTTTCAGCAATTGAAAGATTGAGATCATGTCTCTAGGTGACACTTTGATTGCATTTAATGCTTGAGCTAATTCTTGTATTGTCGCTGTTTCCATAAAAAAGACCCGTGTTTCTTCTCGAGAGTCCATTATGGTGATATATCTTTCTAGACTAAACTGACCTGCTGCGTACACTTCATCTTCAGCAGCTACGCGTATTATGAGGTTTCCATGAGCAATAGCAACAGGTGCGATACGAACATTTCCGCCAGCAACAATAGTGCCTGTTCTTTCATTTATCACTACTCTTGCTATTTGCTGAGGCATTATTTCTAGATTTTCTATATTTGATATAAAGTTTATCAGATTGTTGCCCATGATGACATCATCAGGGACTATCACTGTGATCGTTGAAGCGTTTTCTGCTGTCGCAAGTCTGACATCAAAAAAAATGTTGATTGCTTCTGTAGCTCTTTCTGCTGTGGTAAAATCAGGTTGATTGAGAAGAATCTTTAATTCTCCATTTTGAAATATCATATTTGAATTTTCGAGTTCGACCATTCCGCCACCAGGTATGCGACCTGTATTTGTATAATTTTTTCTGGCACTAGAACCTCTCCTCTCTTCATTGAAACCCCCAAATGATATTGGCCCCTGAGCCAGTGCGTATTTTCTATTGTCTTGATCTACCAAAGGTGTCATCAATAATTGCCCTCCTTCCAAACTACGAGCATCACCTACCGATGATATGATGACATCAAAATGTGAGCCGGGACTAGCAAAAGGTGGCAAGATCGCTGTCACCATTACAGCCGCAGTATTGTTTGGTCTGACACGATTTTCTGGTACTGACAGTCCAAAATGTTCGAGCATGTTATTGATAGACTGTATCGTTACCTGAGATGCTGCGGTATCTCCTGTACCTTGTAAACCAGTAACAAGACCATATCCGATCAGTTGCCTGCTGTCCATTCCACTAATTTTGCTGATGTCTTTTAGTCTGGTTTGAGCTGCCAGTCCAACTACTGTAAAAACTATAAATAAAGCTAATATCGCCTTTCTCATTTATGACTCCTTTAAATATTTTTTTTGTTTTAATATTTGATTTTCGTTTCTGAGCAAAGGTGTGGAAATTTTTAAGGTTCTTTACATTTCTAGTTTCCACACCTGATACTCAAACTATTCAAACAAGATGGGTTGCCCCGTTATTTCATTCGATTGATATGATGGCTACTCACATCACTCGTTATTAACACTCTATAATTTTGTAAAATGATACTTAGAAATGTACAATGCAAAAACTGTGCCAATCTAATACTATAGTGGTAATATACTGATATATATAATGTTAGAGTAATACCTGACTTTGCTTATCCGTTTTTGAAAATGAGATTGTATAAATAAATGCGGATTTTTTTTCCTTTTCAAATGCCGTAGCGGAGCTCGGAGGGGCTATGACAAAAAAATCAATAGGTAAACGGAGTTTGCCATTTATTCGTGGAACCGTTTATTTAAAATTTATGTAGTGGATAATATTTTTTTGAAAATCAAAACTTTTTGTTTACAAAAAAGAATTAAATTTTAATTTTGGCGACAATAAAACAAAAACGAGAACAAGGAGTAACACATGAAAAAATTATTTATCGTATTTAGCATTTTGTTACTATTGATAACAAGTGTTTTCACAAAAGAAATTGTCGAAATAAACGATTTTGAGACAAAGTCAGCATCTGTGAATGTATTGGAAAGTTATGAAGATTTCACATATGAAAATCATTTTATAAACTATCATCAAATCCAATCAAAAAGTTGTAAAAGTCCTGTAAAACCAGAACCTCGTATCACTTTTAACGTAGAGAGCGCTAAAGAGTGGAACGAAGCAGTAAACACTATCAAAACAGGTGGCGATGGGCAGTCTTATCTGATCAATATCAGAAATGACTTTGAATTATCCGGTACTGATAATCCAACCTTTGGAAATGCTACAGATATTTCTGTAGAAATCAAGGGGAAGCGTACGGCATCAGCTTCGCCCAAAGGAATTCCTTTTTACTATGTAAATTTGCTTCATATCGATCCTAGAGAAATCAAGGGGAAGCGTACAATATCAGCTTCACCCAAAGGAAATCCTATTTACTATGGAGGTTTGCTTCATATCGGTTCTGGGCAAAATGTGACTATTAAAGATCTTACCCTAATAGGAACCCCATATCGGCATTGTCCGCCAGTTCATGTAAACGGTGTCAATGCCGTCTTTACGATGCAAGGAACCGCTTCTGCGATGTACAGTACAGAAGTTGGAGTTGTCGTCAGTTCTGGAATATTTAACCTACAAGACAACGCTGCAATAGCAAATAACAATATGGCTGTAACAGTTGGAGTTGATGGGATTTTTTATATGTCAGGTGGATCAATTTCCAACAATCCTCCGCCTACTCAGAGCAGAATAAGAAGTGTTGCCGGTATCATAGTGTCTGAAGGACAGTTTATAATGTCAGGTGGAACTATATCTAAAAACGTGATGCCCGTATCAAAATCAAGGCATTATGTAGCTGAACATACTAGAGGAGGTGTTATACGTATTTTAACAGGAGGAATTTTTACCATGATAGATGGAGTTATTTCTGAAAATGATGGTGCCCATGCTATTATGGTGGATTCTGATAGCGTTTTTAATATGTTAGGAGGTGTTATTCATGGAAATACTAATGGCGGTGTGCATGTGAGAGGTGGTGAATTTAACATGATGAATGGAACAATTTCAGGTAATAAGTCATATAATGGGGGCGGGCTATATGCTGTAGAGGATAGTCGCTTTAAAATGTTTGGTGGAACAATATATGGTAGTAAAGAATATGGTGCTCCGGAACATCTTGCTAATCATGCTAGTAATGATGGTGCGGCTTTGTATGGTAGCACAGTTTTTGTTGAAAGGAGGCTTCAATACGGTGATGGAACTGATATTTTGCCACATGTCGAGGGGGAATTAGATTATACAAACCATACCATTATTGGAAGGACAAGTCATGATAATATAGATATGGAAAACACAATAAAGAAAATAAAAACACATTTCATGGAGGAACAATGAAAAATATAATTCTCTTCCTAAACCTATTTATTAGGGTTTTCGGAATGCGCTCCGTAGCGGCAATCCAATTCCCCTCCTTCGGAGGGGTGGCTGCGAAGCAGACGGGGTGGTGAGCTACGACAAATCAGCATCACCGCCCAAAATCGATAACATCGCCCGATCCGTAGCGGAGCTCTCCGAGCTACGACACAATCAGCTTCCCCGCCCAAAATCGATAAATTGGCACCATCCCGTAGCGGAGCTCTCCGAGCTACGACACAATCAGCTTCCCTCGCCCAAAATCGATAAATTGGCACCATCCCGTAGCGGAGCTCTCCGAGCTACGACACAATCAGCTTCCCTCGCCCAAAATCGATAAACTGGCATCATCTCCGTAGCGGAGCTCTCCGAGCTACGACACAATCAGCATCCTCGCCCAAAATCGATAAATTGGCACCATCCCGTAGCGGAGCTCTCCGAGCTACGACACAATCAGCTTCCCCGCCCAAAATCGATAACATCGCCCGATCCGTAGCGGAGCTCTGAGGGGCTACGACACAATCAGCATCCTCGCCCAAAATCGATAACACCACCCGATCCGTGACCATTTACCGATTTTTTGGAAAATATTAAAAAAATGATTTGACAAAAATAAATTAAATGTTATTTTGACAATAATGAAAAAAAATAAGGGGTAATACATGAAAAGTATCTTTAAAAGCTACAAAATCAAGCAGTTTGTTTTTTACACCATCCTCGTTGGTCTATGCTTTTTACTGGCTACTTGTAAGAGTCCTACAAAACCACCTGAAAAAGATGATGGCTGGAAAAGAATTGATTTAGGAGCTAGAATTTTTCCGGGAGCAATATCCTCTGACAGATTTTATGTAGCTTACGAAAATGGGGTAGCTATATTTGAAGATATGACAAAACCTCCAGATTTGGAAATAAAATTGGATATTGTTGTTTTATCTATCTTCCCTATACGGCCTAGGCTGACGGATAAAATGATAGCATATAATAGAAGAGGTAGATCGCGTAATTTGTATATTTTAGACTTTACTAGTAAAAATGTCATCTCTGTCGGGACTTCAGATTTTGGGAAATATTATGACACAGAATATAGCATTTATGGTGTGATACAAGCTATTGAGCTGGATCCTGTAAATAAGATTCATCGATTTTACGCAAAAATGACAAAAATAGTTGAAGAGGGTGCTCCACTGTTTATCGTTTATTTTGATATACAAATTGATAATGAAAACAATATGAAACTAATCGATAAAGGGTTTTGGGAATTTTTGACAAATGATAACATATATATAGCTCCTACTGAAAATTCCATCCGATACAAAAATATGGTTTTTTATTCATATTTTTGCGCTTTTACGAAAGAATCTACTGTAGCAGTTATTTATGATGATTTAAATTTTAAAATATTAGAAGATTTTCAAATAGGTTTTACCGGAAATTTTTGGATATGGAAAGATATTTTATATGCTCGATTGACTACAGGTGATCTTCGTTTTACAAAAGATGGAGAAAATTGGATTGATTTTGGAAGTTTTGAAATGGGGATAGCAAATGGGAATGAAATAGACGATTATTTATTCTTTTCTAGAGGAATAAATGGAATAGAATACATTTATTTTTATGAAGAGAAAAACGAAATAATTTATCTTTATCAAATAGATTCAGAGTTTGAAGGAATAATTAATTCGATAAATAAATACCAAGAATACTTAGTGATAACCACATATAGAGCTATTTATTATCATTTATTTGACGATTTATTAAATACAAAAACATTCATAAAAAAATATAATTTCATAGGAGAATAAAAAAATGAGAAAATTACTGATAGCACTCCTCATTTTTTGGGTGATCTGCTCCCACCTAAACGCAAAAAGGCTGTATTTTGATGTGGGATTGAGTTCGGACATTACAAAAAATGAGTTTGACTTCACAGGAATAAGCCTTGAAGCAGCTATCGGTGGTGCAATGTTCGGTATTAAAACTACATATACTGTAAGCAGTGAAGGTATAGACGGTAAAAATATCGATAATTATAACCATTATAGCTATCTAAATCTAAACGCAAGATTAGGATATAGAGTGAATGACAAATTTGTGCTGATATCAGAATACCAAACTATCGGTATAAATGAAGACTTTTATTGGCGTGTGAGTACAACAAGGTTTTGGGGACTTGGAACAGATATTTTTGACTACAAAATGACCATGAAACCTATCCGATATATAGGTGGAGGATTTATGTATTATCCACACTCTAAATTGCAATTTGGTATCACAACAGGTGATGCAAGATCAGGTTTGATTTTAGAAGCAATATCCGAAAATGCTGAAGATGGTAGCGTATCTGATTGTTTATCGTTTGGACTGAATATGTCGATGGCTTATGATATGCCTATAAAAAATTTTGGACTACTAATAGGTAGTAGTTTTTTTACAGCATTTTCCAAAGATGCATGGGAAAAACCTTCCCCCACAATATTCGGGGTAACTTCAATCGGATTGTTTACAAAAATTAGGTATTAAAAAAGCACAAACACTAATGGTGGTAATAGTTTTTTTTATAAAAAATTTAGAAATATTAAAAAAAAACTAGTAAAAAAAACATTATGGGAGAAAAAAATGAGAAAAATCTTATTATTATTCGCTTTAATCACAGTTAGTATTCTAAATGCCCAAGAAAATCTTCCATGGGACCACATTTGGCAATACGATAAAGGTGACAATGAATATCATAGAAATGATTGGACTGCACCTATTTGGGGTTTTAGAACAAGAATTGAGTTTAGTTATTATGGAGAAGATTTTGATTACTCTTTCCCTATCTTTCTTCCTTCCCCGTTTTATTCAGGTATAGAATTCAATTATTGCGATTTATTCTACGATTTTACTTATGTTGATCCAGATGGTATTCTTTCTGATATAGCTCATGGTGCGGATTCGGATTTTATACCGGTAGAAAAAGGTGGTGATTGGGTTTTGCTCACGGCCTATCTAGGAGATGGTTCAAAGGAGCTTTTAGATATCATAGAAATAGATACCTCTGCTATGCATCAAGATCTAAATATACCTTTGGTTGTGTTGTACAATATCAGAACAGGAATCATTAGATATATGTATTTTCATCTACTATATCTCACTGAAAATATTACAAAAGAAATGCTTGATTTTTTAGCTTTATTGGGAGTTGATTTTGATTTTCCTCTTCCTGTTTTTCCTTATGAACTTAATTATGAAGGTTTGAATATAGAGGCTAAAGAACCCAATGCCATTACTTTAAATGTATCGGCCAAGAGTAATACAGCCGTATTAGCGGCATCATATTTTAATCAATTAGGGGTACGTGGTTTAGATCAAATCAACACTACTGTCCAACATGAAACTAAAATCGCTAGAATCATGAAAAGTGGCGGATTGTGGTATTATATGGATGTTGTGACTGGATATGATCCGAGAAGTCAAAATGCAAACAACACTCTCTCTTTTTCAGCTTATGGTACCGTTGATGCTAAAGTAACTGCTGTTATAAATCGCAAAAAGGTTTTAGACTTTGTGATAAATAAAACTACAGGTGGTAATAACAATAGTAAAATAAAAATGTCGTTTCATAAACATGCCTTTGAAGTCTATCATAGTGATGAACTTATGTTCAGTAGTTTTGATAATATAGAACCTTGGCTTACAAAAAATGAATTTGAAGAAAGGATAAAAAAACAAATCGAATACCACTACAATACTCAAGAAAATAGATTTATACTATCTTCAATAAAAAAAATAGGAAATTATTTTTTAGGCTTGTTTGATAAAGTTATTATTTGGGGAATAAATACATTTGTTTTGAATGAATTTCTAGTAGTTAAAATATCAGAATTTACAATAAGCCAGCCAGGTGCAACTCAAACTCCGTTACCTGATATTATACTACCGGACTACAATCAAAAGTTGGGCACAATATCTGTGCAAAACTCTCCAAAATTTCAAAGGAAAAAAGTTAACAGTAAAAAATAACGAAAAATTCAATTATCGCATGTCCGAATTACCATCGAATTGGGTCGTAAATAGTGAAGCGTTACCAGATTTAAATGAAGAACCCGACGAAGTATATGTAGCTTTAAATTTTATATTAGAAGCTGGAATATCCGGTCCTAGTATACCTCTTAATCATCTTTTATCTGTAGATGTCTTGCCGTATATAATAAATTATAGATCCATACAGTTAATAAACAGCTATGCAAAATACCATTGCAATACCCCATTTATAAAGTATGAAGATGCCTTAAACCTCGCTTTGAAAACACAAAATTTTGCTAAGGTGTATAATTTATCAGCCAAAGTAATAGCAAAATTTAGCTATACTGATCCCGATAAGGAATCCCTCTATTTCAGCACAAACTTCTTTGGTGGAGATCCTGCTAATACAAACGAGCTGTTTGATTTGTTACCCGTTCAAAAGCAAAGATTGATAGATATCGACACTACTATTCCCAATGCAAACATTCCATCAAATTTGTTCGCTCCTCTGTCCGAAAGAATAGTCGTTGATTATGGGGCTACTCTCACAATCAATAATATCGATGTCAGCCCAAATTCTAGTCATGATGACAACAAGTATTATGGATTTTACTTAAATAGTGGAAATATAATAGTAAACAATGGGCTTTCTAACAATTTCAATATAGGAAATGCCTCTATCTATGCTGAAGGGTATGGAACTACCGCAGAGATTAATTCGGGAACATTCACAATCGGTACGAATGGGAGCATAGAAATTCGAGATGGTGCAAAATTAATGATAAATAATGCTAAAATTATTTTACCGACAAACTCCATTGAACTATATTTTACGAAAATAATAAAAGCGATAGGACCTGACAGTGAGATTATCATTACAAATTGCCTTGACATGCGCACTGTAATAGGAAATATTGATTTAGAAGACGGAGCGAAATTGATAATCTCAAATTCTTATATAAACAACCATGATTATCAGATCCAAGCGACGGGTCCGAATACTGAAATTATCATCCAGAACTGCACCAATGCAAATAATGTTTTAAGTAATATTTCTCTATACGATGGGGCAAAATTAACAATAATCAATTCAATTTTAAACATACCACAATATCCTCCAAATCAATATGAAATGCTTGCTTATGTTAATGATTCATATGTTGAAGTAATCAATTGCCCTGATACGAGTATCTTTTTAACGAAAATATATCTGAATAATTCGACCTTAAAAATAAAAAATTCCCCTATCAATATGCAAAATAAACCTATTACACTTTCAGGGTATGGAACAAAGCTTATTCTCGAAGACAGCGATTTTGATAGTAATGTCCTCAAAGATATTCAAATAATTAATGGTGCTAGGTTTGAAATGATAAATTCAAAATTAGAGATACCCAATAATGGTAGTATAGATATTGAGGTAGGTACATTTTCTATTGAGAACGATTCGCAGTTTTATGTATCAGAAAGCACTATCTCTATCGATAGTGGAGCTTTCCTCATCAATGATTCTGAAGTTACTTTTCATGATACATCTGCCACCATAATAGGCAATTCCGAACTGGCATTAAACAGCTCAGCTCTTTTCCTTCCACTAACAGAACTTTCAATGAATTTAAGCTCTCTTTTGGTGGAAAATAAATCTGCTATGCAACTTTCTGAAAGTTCAAAATTAACCCTATTCAATTATTCTGTATTATCTATATTAGATCATAGCAATGTCACTATCCAAAACCATAGTCAATTTCATTTAAAATCAGGTTCTGAAATATTAGGAGAGTCTGTCTCTAATAATCTAGGTAATGGATCCCATTTGGTTTTTAGAAATAGTTATGCAAATTTTGAATCAGGGACAAAGATTTCGAGCATAGATGATAGTAGTAGATGGTCAAGTATATTATTTTCAAATTGTAAATCAAGTGAAGATTTTCCCTTTACCAGTAAGATAGAGAGTAGTCCTATAGAATTTGTGAATTCTATCAGTATTTCAAATAGCACATTGATGATGAATAATAACTTAATAAAAAACATTAACAGACTGACAGCAACAAATTCTATACTATTGATAGACAATATGGAATATACAGCAAATAGTTTTCCGATCGCTTCTTATAGAGGGGTTTTGAATATAAACAATTCTCAAATTCATAATAATCTATCTCATGGAGTGCACCTTTTTGACCCGTCATATATTTCAATAGTGGTAAACTACAATCATCTACCAGAATATAGAAGCGGTTATGAGATAGAAATAATCAAATACACCACTCAAATCAGAAATAGTGAAATATACCAAAATCATGGGATAGGTATGTTTGTCACGACTGGTTCTATTTATGTGATAAACACCAAAATATACGGAAACGGAAATCCTAATGTTAGTAGCGAATATAATGGTGCTGGATTTTATAGTACCAGCTTTACATCGAGCTCAATATCGCGCAATTCAGAGATACACCAAAACCAAAATTATGAGCTTTATAGCAGAGCGAGTAAATGGCCACACTTTGGTTCATGGGATAGTTCACTTTACCCTTCTGTTGGATATGGAACCTCGAACCCAAATCAGCCTTTGTTCGTGCCGGAATATATGTTTTATGCTTTTGGTGGTTTTAGACCCCCGATACCTAGCTATAATGTGATAGTTAATACATCTGATCCCAATAAATTTTATCCGAGCTACGACAGTTTTGCATTTAATAATAATGTTTTGATCGATCCCGTTTTAGAGCAGGCACAAGAGATGTATTTTCAGGCACTGAACAAAATGTATGATGGTGAATATGAAGATGCTTATGGTGAATTTGCTATGTTTATCAGTCAGTTTTCAAATCTGCTCGATGTCAAGGATTTTATAGAAAATGCTATTATGTTTTTGCCTTATTTAGCGGCTGTAGTAGATGAGTCTACAGATGATGTTGATGATATATTGGATGATCTCGATGGAGATCAATATGAACAGTATACACAGTATGCTCGTGTAAAAATGAGTGTAATAGAACAAAATTACCACGATGCGATACAGATAATAGACGACTTATTAAACAACATAGTTGATAATGATTTGGATATTATGCTTTTGGAGCTAGAGGCTGCACATCTTTATTTGATCATGGTTTTAGAAAATATAAGGTCATTGCCACCTGATACGAAATATAAACCTACGAATTATGAAGAATATTATGCCATAGAAGACGAAATATTACAAAAAATACTAGCTCTGACAGGTGGTGGCTCTGATGATGATGAAGGTCTGTTGCCAAAAATCACCGAATTAAAAGTGTCCAACTTTCCAAATCCTTTTAATCCGGAGACTACGATAGTTTTTTCACTGCCTATAGAGTCAACAGTCTCGATTGACATTTACAATATCAGAGGTCAAAAAGTAAAAATGCTGGTCAATGGCTCTTTTGAGTCAGGTCATCACGAAGCTATCTGGGATGGCAAAGATGACAGCGGGAGAAGTGTCAGTAGCGGGATCTATTTCTATCGTGTTCAAACAGAAAACGATGCTGCTACGAGGAGAATGCTTTTGTTGAAATAACCAATTTCTGTAGGGAACGCATTTTTTCGTTCCTTATATATTCTTGATACATAATATGTTACGGAACGGAGATCTCCGAGCTGAGACACAATCAGCTTCCCCGCCCAAAATCGATCAAAAGAACCAAATTTCAAACCAAGAAACCCGCACCCAATCTAGTTTTCTGATACCCTCCCTGTACGGCTCCTGTACCGATCCCCAAAATAAGCAGGATAGAAGCGGGAAAAGCACAAGGGCTACGACACAATCAGCATCCTCGCCCAAAATCGATAAATTGGCATCATCTCCGTAGCGGAGATCTCCGATCTACGAATTTATCCGTGCGACCGCACGGATAAATGGCAAACTCCGTTTGCCTATGTTTTCAGCGATCATCCGATCGCTATTGCTGGTTTGGTGAGCCATTTACCGATTTTTTGGGAAATATAAAAAAAATGATTTGACAAAAATAAATTAAATGTTATTTTGACGATAGTAAAAAATATCGAAATAGGAGTGCAAAATGAGAAAAATCTCAAAAAATTTAATAAGCTTTTTGATGTTGATAGCGATAACAATGCCCATAATGGGTTGTAAAAGTCCTACAATACCAGAACATCGTATCACTTTTAATGTAGGAAGTGCTAAAGAGTGGAACGAAGCAGTAAACACTATCGAAACAGGTGACGCTGGGGAATCTTATGTTATCAATGTCAGAAATGATTTTGAATTACCCGGTACTGAAAATCCCACCTTTGGAAATGCTACAGATATTTCTGTAGAAATCAAGGGTAAATATACGCTAACCCAATCTTCTGCAGGATCTTTGATTTATATTGGATCTGGGCAAAATGTGACTGTCAGCAATATTGTCATGAAGGGAGGTGTTTGTGTAAGCGGTGCCAGTGCTGTCTTTACAATGAAGGAAAAAGCTACATTAGAAGGCATCGGTGGATGTGGCGTACTTGTGACCGACCATGGCATATTAAACATGCAGGATAATGCTTCAATCAAAAAAAATGCGACAGCAGTGCGCATCTACTCTGGGGGCAGTTTCAACATGTCCGGCGGAACAATTTCTGATAATCATCACTCTGGTATGAGAACAGGATGTTCTGGAGTGTGGATAAAAGATGGATTTTTTGAGATGTCAGGTGGGACAATTTCAAAAAATACTAGCCAAGGAATAGGTGGCGATGTATTTTTGGAAGCCCGTGGTGATTTTACCATGTCAGGCGGGAATATTTCGAGATTTATATATATTTATTCCAATTCCGTTTTTACCATGATTGAGGGGAACATTGCTGGTTCTGTCAATATAGGTGGAAATAGTATTTTCACCATGTTGGATGGTAAAATTTCAAACCATAGTATGGCAGTTTATATTAGTGGAGGCGGAACCTTCAAAATGATGAATGGGACAATTTCAGGGAGCGAGGCAAATCAAGGGAGCGGAGTATCCCTTAGCCAGTATGGCAAGTTTGTAATGTTTGGAGGAACAATACATGGTAGCCAAGAAAACGACATAAACCGCTTTACCTTGCATTGTCCTCCTACCTCAAATTGGGTAGCACAATATGGCGATGAGACAAATATTTTACCACACACAGATGGTCACGATACATATACACGTCATACCATTGTCGGTAAACAAAGCCGAAATGAAAACAAGGAGTAAAACCATGAAAAAATTATGTATTGTACTTAGTATTTTATCGCTGTTTATATCGGCTACTTTTGCAAAAGAGATTGTCGAAATAAACGGTTTTGAGACAAGGTCGGTATCTGTGAATGTATTGGAAAGTTATGAAGATTTCACAATTGTAGAAATTTTATTGAACCACTATGTAAAAGAAACAATTGTAATTGAAAGACAAGAGTATATGTCAATACATCTACCTTCTCAAGCCTCATTGCATGAAAAGAGCAATCCAAAATTGCCAGTGGTAGCCAAGAGCCTGATGATACCATCTGATGCGAGGATGCAAGCTGAGGTTTTGATAGAGTCGTTTACTGAAATCGAAGGACAGATAATACCCTCAAAGGGTATTTTACCCCGAAGTGTGAACCCAAACGATGTCCTTTATGAATTTTCTAATGTCTATCAAACAGATGCTTTTTTCCCCAATAGCCTAGTTCAGTTAAGTGATCCATATATCATCCGGGAGATTCGTGGCATTTCATTTCGAGTGACACCCTTTGCTGTAAACCCTGTGCAAGGGCGTATCCGAGTGTATGATAGATTGGTCATAAAAGTGTATGCTCATGGAGTGGATACTATAGACATTCTGGACACAGATTCGTCAAAAGTCACGAAAGAATTTGTTGATCTATATGAAAATCATTTTATAAACTATCATCAAATCCAATCAAGAAATCGAAACTATATAGAGGAAAAAGGTTCTATGCTCGTGATATGTCATCCTGCATTTTTAGAGGCAGCACAGCCTTTTGTTGACTGGAAAAATCAAAAAGGCATCAAAACTGTGATGGTTTCCTCTACTGCGGCAGGTTCCACTCCAGAACAAATAAAAGATTCTATTTTTGAGCATCTTTCAGACAATCCAAGCCTTGCTTTTATTCAACTAATAGGTGGCTCTTCACATGTTCCAACGAAGCTAATACCAGTAATAGAAAGATATAATAATGGTAACCCTATTTTTGAGTATAGAGCATCAGACTTTTTTTATGTGAACCATAGTGGTAACAATAGCTACCCTGATCTATTTATCGGTCGTTTTTCTGCAGAAACCGTAGTTCATGTTCAGACACAAGTAGAAAGGACGATTCATTACGAAAGAGATATAGAATATGGCGACTGGCTAAATAGTGCTATGGGAATTGCTGGACGAGAATCTGGTGGACACGAAGGAGAAAGAGATGATCAGCACATGGAAAATATCCGTCAATTGTTTTCGTATTCATCCACGTATTGGTCAGTAGATGCTATATATCAGCAGGACTACGATGGAAACCCCAATGATGAACAAATAGTAAGCAACAATTTAAACAATGGTCGAGCATTGATAAACTACATTTCACATGGTCTTATAGATAGATGGCATTTTATGCCTTTTGCAGGAACTGAATTTGAATATACCAACGACGATGTTAATTCGCTAATAAACGACTGGAAGCTGCCTCACATAGTTTCAGTTGCTTGCTTAGTTGGAGATTTCACAGGAAATACACCAAGCTTTGCAGAAACATGGCTCAGGGCGACAAACAATAGTACAGGAGCTCCGACAGGTGCCATTGCTACCTTTATGTCTTCTATGTTACTACCTTGGGCTCCTCCGATGTATGCACAAGATGCGATAGCTGAACGACATGCTATAGGTACATATAAGACTATAGGGGGGTTGTATTTCAATGGAACTGTTGCTATGCTCAATGTTTCCCAAAATGATCCTGAATTCACAGATACAGCCAAAACCTGGCATATTTTTGGAGATGCATCTCTGATGGTCAGAAGTGCAGCACCTTCTCTATTGTCAGTTTCATCAAACGACTACATTGATTCAAGAGCCTCGTTCTTTGAAGTATCTGTAGATGATCCTACAGCATTGATTTGCTTATACAATCCTGATACACAGCAAATTGTAGCGTCTAAATATTCAAATGGTAGTTACAGTATTATGCTGGATATAAACGATTCTTTGATATCTGCTGATAGACTTTTATTGACGGTGACTGCTTACAATAAAATAACTCATGTTAGCGAGATCGAAGTAGTGGTTGTGATAACACAGGACACTATTATTACTGATCCAAATATAATAAAGAATAAAAATATTGTCGTAAGTAATGGTGCTGAGCTCACTTTGTCAGGAATTTGGATAGATTCACCATTGGGATCTATCACGGTAGAGGGAACTGGGTCAAAGCTAAAAATCAATTCTTGTAACAACTCTACAAATAATATCAAATCTATTACTTTGATGTCAGGAGGGTTCTTTGAAATGAATGATAGTACTCTGAAAATAAATGATAAACTTTTTACAACTTCAAATGTGAACTATTTGATAAATAACAGCACTTTTGAGGTAATGAATGCTCCTGCTATTGTGGTTTCAAATGGCTCGTTTAATGCAAATAACAGCACATTGTTTTTTCATAACAAAGTATTATCAATCAATAACACAAATAGCTCACCAAATATTTATAGCATCGCTACTTTTTCAAACTGTCAATTAAACATCAATAATGGTCAAATAGATATCAACGGTATAAACAGTGTTTTACAGGTAAATTCATCAATTCCAATATTGTTCGAAAATTTTACGTTGAACATATCGTCTGGAGGTAAAGCTTTATTCGATGGCAATAATACCATTTTTAATGCATCTACTATTTCTATGACAGGTACATCAGAGCTTCAAGTATTAGGCTCTGATTTTGAACTCTCAAACACCACTCTTACCATGTCCGATGATGCTATTTTCAATATTTCAAACTCTGGGGAATTTTTGGTAAATAATGGTAGTAGAATCGTAGGTTCTGGGTCAAACAATCAGAGTAGAATCAATATAAACAATAGCTACTTTTCATTTGAAGAGCCAGCTTTAGCTTTACAAAATAGTAATAGTCCAAAAATCGGAGGACTATATATCACAGATAATAAAAGTAGTGATGGAAACATAATAATCAGTTTATCAGGTATTATAAACAATTTACAAAGTTTATCGATAGTTAATAGTGATATCGATTTTATCGAAGCACAGCTTTTGAATATCGATAATATCAATATATCAAACGATTCTAAAGTAAACCTTTTAGCTGGTAGTGAGATCAGTGCAGTAAATGGGAATAGTTTGATAACAGTGGAAGAAAACAGCAATTTAAATGTCGAATACTCTAGTGTTTTATTACAACAAAGCTCATTAAACATAGGCGAAGGCTCCATTTTAACCCTATCCAACTATTCTGTATTATCTATATTAGATCATAGCAATGTCACTATCCAAAACCATAGTCAATTTCATTTAAAATCAGGTTCTGAAATATTAGGAGAGTCTGTCTCTAATAATCTAGGTAATGGATCCCATT
>WRLO01000051.1 GCA_009777575.1 Candidatus Cloacimonadota bacterium | reverse complement strand
TTGAAATCAACCCAATTTACAAGCGGGTCATCATGCATTATATATCTAAAATCAAATTCATCAACCAAACTTGGATTGAAAGACAATCTGAAATAATTGATTGATCTTGCTGATGTTACTATTTTTAAACCATATCTTGAATATGAACGAATAAAATCATTTATTGTTTTATCGTTCGTAGATGAGCTAAGACCAACTATTAATTCACCGTGAATCCAACCTTGCACTAAATTTGCCCAATCTATTCTTGGGTCTTCTTCTAATATTGTCACTAGGTCATTTCCATCAATCTGGTTGTAATTAAAAGATAAGACATAGCTAGAACTTAGCCAGCCAGATTCTATCGATAATCCATACTCAGAATATGAAGCCAGGATGTCCTCAATGCATTCGTAATAACTTATACTGATTCTAATTTCACCATGTACAAATTTACCAGTTGGGGTTGGATTTTCTAAGTTGATTTCTGGTTTTGTAGGATTATTTTCTGAGCAGCCCAATGCTAATATTAGAAAAATAATCAATGATATTAGTAAAACAGCTAATATTGAATAATTTTTACTTCTTTTCATTTTAATTTCCGTCGTCTACAGCGTATATGATTTGTGTGATGATTTCAATATTTTCTACATTGAGTACATCATCTTTATTTACTTCTATAAGAATGGTTATAGAAAAATACATATCCCCTTCTGGCATGTCGAATTGTAAAATGTATACTGTAAGTGTTTCACCTTTTTTAACCAACCTTCTAACTTCAATCTCTGGTGGATAATTTCCGGAAACACCAAAAGCGTGTAGTACAAGTGCATTTTCATCAAAAAAGTCACTACTATATCGTTCCCATATTGGTATGTCATCTACCCATTCGATGCTTGGATCTTCAAAAGTTTCTTTGAGTTGTCTATGATTGTTTATCAACAATGTGCCATAAGGAGGGCTACCATATAATATACCCGAAGTTCCAATTGTAAAATAGATGTCGTTGGTTTCATCTAAAATCAGTATAGCATAATAATTTCTTTTTACAGATTGAACAGACAATTGTTCGCATATAAATTCCTCAAAATCATCATGAACAATTTTCACTGTATAAGTTCCAAAAGGTATATCTGTAAACACTACATAATAGCTTTCTATAGCAACCGTAGTGTATGTATTTACTGGATTACCATTATTTGTTAAAGTTACGGCTGCGCCTAAAGCACCATAGCCTTGCGTCAGAAAAGTTACTGTTACCTCCGCTGTGGCAGCAGGTTCAGCGATATTACAACTTATCGACATTAATGATGTGATAACTAAAATTAGCATCACTATTACTGTTTCAATTTTACACATAAATCCTCCATGTTTTTATTGCAAAATTTTTTTTTTGATTTAAAGATTGCAGATTAAAGATTAAGCCACAAAGCTGGACGGACACCGCCGTGATTGTTGCGGTAGACACCGATACCACCCTCGTCCATGATACCACTGCTTTGCACAATGCTAGCATAACCAGTATCTCTACCAGGCGAACGCAACCACCACCAATCAACCACGCCATTAAATAAAGCTACTCTGTTAGAATTCAAGATAAAATATCTCTGAGCCTCATCAATGCTTAAAAGGAAAATTCTATCTCTAGTATCAGTTCCACCAGCAGTTCCATGAGTTGGGTTATTTTGGTTTTGGACATCGGTCACGACTATTCTTGCTCTATCAGTGGGAGAAAATGAATTGTAAAATTCATCATTTAAATAGGCTCGCAGACTACAATTTGCCCAAGTGATGCCAACTCTACTTGTATGATATGGTTTCCTTTCGATGATTTCCTGAGTGATTATCAAAGCACGATTTCCTGAGACTTCAAGGATACACCAGACATAGTTTCCAAAGGCTATAGTGTCTCCTTCTCTCACAGTAGTAGGTGTTAGTGTAGTTTGTGTGGGTGGAGGAATCACAGGTGTCTGTGTCGTCTGTGTCGTAGGCACCGTATTTAGACTCACAGAAAGCCTATCTGACTCTAATCTACCATTTATAACCCTGATAGTCTGCTCATTATTTACATACCCCTCTCTGCTGATGACCGCCACAAAAGAAGTGTTAACGATGATATTTAGGTTTACACTGGCAGGTGTTCTCCCAGAATGAACCACATTACCAGCTTGATTGTATATCAATATATTCGCATCGGATGGATTGCTGACGATGTTTAGGGTTTGAGTGGTTTGAACTTCAGGTTGGACAGGGACAGGAATCATGTTAATCTGGACTCTTTCAGGTTCGAGCCTCCTATTGACATTGAGGATGGTTTGTTCAAAATTTTGATAACCTTCTCTCGAGAGAACTACAAGATAATTTGTATTTAAAAAGGTGTTAAGGCTTGCTTCAGCGGGTGTAGTTCCATGAAAAACTACGCTATTGTTCCTATCATAGATATAAACATTGGCACCACTTGGGGAGCTATTGATAGAGACATTTTGCGAGGCGCTCATATCCTCTGGTGTTTCTGTAAAGGCAAAAGTAGCAACAAAAGGCTCCGATCCAGTCCCCATAACGAGAGCAGTTTCAGTGTTTAGGACTCTGATTCTAAGTCTTTGAAGCGAGCCATCGCCGTCTATTCTACCTGTGATGACAGCATCAGCACCGACAAACCTACCGATAGAAGCAGCAGTGGTATCGTCTACTTCCCAGCTGAGCTGAAAATCCCTTTCTGTCCTGATTTGGTCTAACTGGCTTCTATCTGAGACATTGTAGCCTTTATTTCTAACGAGGATATGTTCAATCTCCCCAAAAATATATTCATACATTGCTTGATTTGGAGCGGAGACATGGAGGATTGCTACGACAGTATCGGTGTGTATACGCAAAAAAGCATCATCTATTGCTCTTAGGAGTGCTTCTGTGATGTCGACATTATTTTGTCTGGTGGAAATCGGTTCTACGGATTGCCGATTGGAAATCGGTTCTACGGATTGACGATTGGAAATCGGTTCTACGGATTGACGATTGGAAATCGGTTCTACGGATTGCCGATTGGAAATCGGTTCTACGGATTGCCGATTGGAAATCGGTTCTACGGATTGCCGATTGGAAATCGGTTCTACGGTATGACTAACACAGCTGACTGAAAATAACAATAGAGAGGCTAATAAAAACAAAAACAAGGTAGTAGTTTTTGAATAACACCAGTTTGTCCATAAAACATTAAATATTTTCATACCTTTCCTTATATTAATTTATTTTTCCAAAACCCACTCAACATCATAAGCTGATACCAAACCTCATTTAGAAAGTAACATCATATCTCCATATATAGAATAATAGCATTATTTCAAAAGCATCATCCTTTTGACAGACACATAATCATCTGTTTTCATGCGATAAAAATACAGCCCACTTCCTAATTCATGTCCAAAATCATCTTGTCCATTCCAGATTATTTGATGTTTGCCAGCTGAAAAGACATTGTCTACTAAAGTTATTAATTTTGACCCTCTGATGTCAAATATATCAATTTGAACTATTGATTCTATTTCAAGGTTAAAATTGATTGTTGTTACAGGATTGAAAGGATTTGGATAATTCCCCAGAAGCTCAGTCTTTACTTCTAATATATCAGTAATTGAGACAGTTCCCCCGCCAGTAATATTAATTAAATTAGGTGAATTTTCGGCATTGTGAATAACTGTTATGAGTGCAGTTTTATATCCTGCTGTTAATGGAGAGAAACTAACATTGAAAGTTCTAAATTCATTTTTTGCGATTGTCCAAGGTAGCTCATTCGTAGAAAGATCAAAATCATATTGATCTACTCCTATTTTAACAATCGTGTTTATTATTAAGGGACTACCCCCCAAATTTGTGATAGTAAAAAGTTGAGGATCAGAAGATTCACCTACTTTAATATCTCCAAAATTAAACGAAATAGGATTGATACTAAATATAGGAGGGTCAAAACCGATACCAGTTAAAGTAACTCTCTCAGGCGAGTTTTCTGCATTGTGGGTGATGATTAAATCTGCTATTTTATTCCCTATAGAAGTTGGAGAAAATCTTGCTGTAAATGTCCTATTCCCGCCAGTAGCTACTGTCCAAGGCAAACCTGCAGTATAAATATCAAACTCATCTTGATTTGTTCCCTCTTTGATGATGGCATTAATTATCAGAGGGCTTCCACCTATGTTAGAAATAGTAAAAGTTTGAAAATATGAATTTTGCCCTACCACAATTTCAGAAAAATCGTATGAAATAGGTGAAATGGAAAATAGTGGTGCTTCAAGTGCAAGGGCAGACAATGCAACTATACTGGGAGAATCATCGGCATTGTGCATAATATTTAATTCTGCTGATTTATTTCCCGAAGAAATAGGAGAAAAAGAAACATAGAAAGGTTTATTATTACCAATTTCTATACTCCAAGGTAAGTCGTCAGAAATAATATTAAAATCATCTTGATTATCTCCTGAAAGGGTTATTGTATTAATCAACAAAGGACTTCCACCGGTATTGAATATAGTAAAAGTCTGAAGTTCAGAGATCGTCCCCACGACAACAGTTCCGAAATTGTAGGAACTCGGGTCAATAGTTATTATTGCTGGATTTGAAATTGTGGTAAAAGACCAAATAGGACAATTTATAGCTTCTGAATGTTCATTGAAAGGCACTATTCTCCAAAAATATTGAATATTGTTTTGCATTGTCTCTGGTGTCCAGCTCGTTAAAATCCAATTTTCTTGCACTAGCGGAGGTGGATTTGTAGTCCCAAAATAGATTCTGTATCCAGTCGGAACATCACCAGTAGTATCAGGAGACCAACTTAGAATTTGTGTGGTCAAAATATCAGTTGCATTGTCTTGTGGAATAGGATTCATTGCTGGATAAGGCAGATTCGTGTTGCCCATCCCATCTATGAATACTTGATGAA
This sequence comes from Candidatus Cloacimonadota bacterium, assembly GCA_009777575.1. Taxonomy (GTDB): domain Bacteria; phylum Cloacimonadota; class Cloacimonadia; order Cloacimonadales; family WRIO01; genus WRLO01. Next base: position 19,895 of record WRLO01000051.1, on the reverse strand, counting down.
TCTCTCTATAATCATAAGTTATAGTATCAATATTGTCAATAATCACAATATCAGCTGATTTATATCCTATCGAAGTAGGAGAAAAAGTTACAGAAAATAGTCTTGTATCATTAGGTAAAATAGTCCATGGCAGGTTTGAAACATTTCCAAGAGAAAAGTCATTTGTCTCTGGAATCTCAATTGAAATGATAACTAAAGGACTAGTGCCTATATTGGTGATAATGAAGTCTTGAGCTGGTGATGATTCATAAATTAAGACATGTCCAAAATTATAAAAAGTAGGACTGATAGAGAAAACTGGTTCATTGAACAGAGTAGTAAAATTCCAAACAGGGCAATTGGCAGCATTTCCAGCCATATTGAATGGAATAATTCTCCAATAATACATAGTGTTTTCCTCCATGTCTGATGGTGACCAAGAAGTAGTTGTCCAATTGTTTTCTACAAGGGGAGGTGGATTAGTAGTGCCAAAATGTATTCTATATCCAATAGGAGAGCCACCTGTAGAAGCAGGATGCCAGCTCAGTAATTGATTTAGCGGAATACTCGTAGCATTGTTAATAGGAATAGGATTTATAGCAGGATGGGGAATATTCATAAAGCCCGTTCCATCTATTAACACTTGATGAATCTCTCGATTTTCATTGTTTAAATCAATATGTTCATCAATTCTATTGGAAGAATAATTTAAACTAAGCATATTATCATTAATTATGATAAAAGCTGATTGATAACCTATCGAAGTAGGTGAAAAAGTCACATTAAATTGCCTTGTATCATTAGGAAGAATATTCCATGGCAGATTTGAGACATTCCCAAGATTAAAGTCATCAGCTTCAGGTATCTCAATAGAATTGATAATCAATGAACCAGTACCAATATTTGTGATAGTAAATGTTTGAGATGGTGATGATTCATATACTAAGATTTGTCCAAAATTGTGAAATGTTGGATTAATTGAGAAAATAGGTTCATTGTTATTCGTAGCAAAATTCCATATAGGACAATTTTCTGCTTCTCCAGCAATGTTGAAAGGCACTATTCTCCAAAAATAAATGGTGTTTTCAGCTATTGTTGGAGGAGTCCAAGATGTAGATGTCCAGTTGTTTTGCACAAGAGGAGGTGGATTTGTGTCACCAAAATGGATTCTATATCCTGTAGGCGTGCTACCAGTATTAGCAGGTTGCCAGCTCAGAATTTGATTCAATGGCACATTGGTAGCGTTGTTAATAGGTGTAGGATTGATAGCAGGCTCTGGGATATTCATCACACCTGTTCCAGTCAATAACACTTGGTGAATCTCTCGATTATTGTGATTTGTATCTACCCGCTCATTTGTGAGCTCTGATAAATAATTTATATGAATCACATTATCAATTATTTCAATATAAACTGACTGATATCCAGTCGCTGTAGGAGAAAATGTAGCAGTAAATTGTTGTGTGGCATTAGGTAATAGAGTCCAAGGCAGATTGGAGACATTTCCAAGAGAAAAATCATTATCTATTGGTATCTCAATAGAGCTTATTATCAGCGAGCTATTACCAATATTTGTGATAGCAAATGTCTGAGGCGGCGAAGATTCAGATACTATGATATTGCCAAAATTGTGGAATGTAGGATTAATCGAGAAAACAGGTTGATTGTTTATCGTAGTAAAATTCCATATAGGACAGTTTTCAGCTTCTCCAGCAATGTTGAAAGGCACTATTCTCCAATAATAAATGGTATTTTCAATTATTGTCGGAGGAGTCCAAGTAGTAGATGTCCAGTTGTTTTGCACAAGAGGAGGTGGATTTGTGTCACCAAAATGGATTCTATATCCTGTTGGCGTGCTACCATTATTAGCAGGTTGCCAGCTCAGAATTTGATTCAATGGCACATTGGTAGCGTTGTTAATAGGTGTAGGATTGATAGCAGGCTCTGGAATATTCATCACACCTGTTCCAGATAATAACACTTGGTGAATCTCTCGATTATTGTGATTTGTATCTACCCGCTCATTTGTGAGCTCTGATAAATAATTTAAATGAATCACATTATCAATTATTTCAATATAAACTGACTGATATCCAGTTCCCGTCGGAGAAAATGTAGCAGTAAATTGTTGTGTGGCATTAGGTAATAAAGTCCAAGGCAGATTGGAGACATTTCCAAGAGAAAAATCATTACCTACTGGTATCTCAATAGAGTTTATTACCAGCGGGCTGTTGCCAATATTTGTGATAGCAAATGTCTGAGGTGGCGAAGTTTCAGATACTATGATATTGCCAAAATTGTGGAATGTAGGGTTAATCGAGAAAGTAGGTTGATTGTTTATCGTAGAAAAATTCCATACAGGGCAATTATCAGCTTCTCCAGAAGCGTTGAAGGGAACAATACTCCAAAAATACAATGTATTTTCAATCAGATTAGGTGGAACCCAAGTAGTCGCAGTTGAGTTGTTTTGCAAAAGCGGTGGTGGGTCAGTTAAACCAAAATAAATTCTATAACCAGTGGGGGTGCTGCCTGTTGTAGAAGGCTGCCAACTCAGACTCTGAGATAGAGGTATGTTTGTAGCATTATTCATAGGTGTAGGATTTATTGCTGGATTGGGAGGGTAAAAATCAACAATTACATCTATAGAAACAGGCTCTGATTCACCCAATGTATATTGAGCTGTTACAATGTAAGTATAAGAACCATTGGGAACACTGTATTCTGTAAATGTTAGAGTTGATAAATAGTTTGGTGTTAAAAGCGAAATTCCTCTGTAGACACGATAACCTAAAAAAGATGTGTTTTGTGTATTTCTAGAATTGGGTGCTTCCCACGATAAATTCACATTATTACCTTCTACAGATGCTTGCAGATTTATTGGAGGGTGAAAAATAGGAGGTGGTGACATAGCATCAGCAATAGAAACATCATCAAGAACAAACATCCATTCTCCTGTGGTATGTAGACCTCTAAAGCGGATATTGATTATTTGTCCAGATAAAAAAAATATTGGTTGATTGATAGTTACAAAGTTTATGGATGCGAGGTGATTTGTGTTATTTATTTGATATAGTTGGAAATAATCTCCTGTTGCTCCAGTAGTAGAGATTTCAATGTCAATAGAATCACCATTCCCGAGGGTTGCAGGATAAAGCTGACCTTGCCAATTTGTTGTATAGTGTACAATTCTATAGGCAAAAGATATCTCACTTTCGGTGGTTACAGGACCAATAATTGGTGTATATGCATATTGAATAGGCGCCCCACCCCAAACACTAAGAACAAGCCCGTTTGTGTTATTAACTCCGCTATAAGGTTGAATGTTTGATTGTCCTGAAAGCTCCCCCCCCCAACCAATATCGGATAAACTCGTTCCAGAATCGAAGTTTTCTTGATATATTGTTGCATCGGGGTAGATATTGACATTTAAATAAGGTGTTTGATTATTTCCAGGAATTTCGTCCAGTGACCAAACAATTTCCCCATATATTTGCATTTGACCTATTTCATCTGGTGTCCATGATAAATTAAAGTCAAAAAAATTACCTGTAGTCAATGTAGAACCATTAACCCAATCAAGAGGTGTATTATTCCCTGCTAGCATCAATCTCACTATATAATCATTGGCTATATTTTGTCCTGTATTTATCACTCGAACTGTGTAACTCGACGCAGTTCCAACACTTATATGGGTAGAACCAATGATTGATTGAGCTGAAAGGTCATAAGATGCTGGCGGAACTCTGTAACTTGCCGTAACTACTTTTGTGTCTCTAATGATTCTTGCATTATCTTCCAAAACAGCATTTCCTATCACGGTTCCATTTACTGTAATTAGAGGAGATGAAAAATATGGTATATCTGTGCTTGATTGTCCACCAGGCCAATACGAACCATCTCCATAAGTCATCACTGTATTACGCAGTGAGCCTTGGATAGAACCACGCCAACCAGCTGCATATTCACCTAAAGCCCCGTTTGGACCGGCTTGTGTAGTTTGACCTCTGTGATGATGAGCACCCATATTATGTCCGATTTCGTGAACTATTGTATATGTCCAAGAAGCCTGTTGAACTCTATTTATAGAAACTGCGTGATTATCAAAGCCCACAGCAGTAAATCCAGAATAACTATTTAAGAGCCAAGCAGCTCCGCCTGTATAGTTAATATTGGCGAGGAATACTATTAAATCGGCATAATAAGTGCTTCTTAATACATGAACCTCATCCATATATCCATCGTTTGTATTTGTTAATCTTTGCAAATCAGTAGGACTATTTGTTTCCACATAGTTTGTGAGATGCCTATGAACAATATTAAAAGTTACACCCGTGTTTGAATTTGCCATCACCAGATTTGACAACTCAAGAGTGATATCAATCAGATGCTGTATATCCGTCACATTGGGAGCCGCTGAAGCCCACTGTACGGCTGCTGGTGTATACACATAAAGAAGGTCAATAGTGATGGGATCATTTGAATTTGCCCAAATCATTTCATCATGATGACCATCACAATGCTCGTGATCATGCAAATAATGATCTAGATTATTTGTTAAATCACAAGGTAATTTATCCAAATCCATTTCCGAAAGCCTTGCCTGTCCCAACCATGCTTGACCATGCTTAACAGAAGCAAAGAAATATTCATCATTTTCAGGAATTTTAGCAGACATCGAGATAGCTTCATTTGAAACCGTTATTATTACATACGCAAACAAGTTATCATTTATTTCTGCTGTGATCACTGTTCGTCCACCATCGTTAACATAAGCTTTCATTATTTCTGCTGAGTATCTTGCATCTTCAAAGAAAGTAAGCATTATTGTGTCACCAATATTTTTCGAATCAAGATTTATCAACTCATAATTCCAACTAAATGATCTATAGCGATCTATAGAGTTAAACATCTCAATAATTGTAGGGTTACTACTAATTTGAGCATCAAGATTATTCAAGTTTGCGTTGATGTCGATATAACTGCCATTTGTTATGGATTGGGCTTGTATAAAGCTAATCAATAACAATAAAAAAACAAGACTCAACAAAGTCGATTTAAATATTTTCATAAAACCTCCTATTGTTTACTGATTTTGTATTAAAACCGTAACTAGTTTATGTAAATAAAAACTATTTTTTTTTTTTTGTTAATTTTGTCAAGGATTAATCAATTTTGCTAATAGGCTGAGAATTGTGAATCGAATTAATTTAGAGTGCAAGATGATTTACTATTTAGAATAAATACACGAGGCTGTCACATTGTGAAAAACTTTTTGTCATTCTGAACGGTTCCTTTTCATTCTGAACGCAAACCTTGTCATACCTAACGCAGTGAGGAATCTTAAAGACCATTCACTTCGTTCAAGGTGACATCAACGATTCAAGATTCTTCAAGGAGTTCTGAAAAGCAGGAAAATATTTTGAAAGATATTAGTTAGTTATAGCGGCTCGATGGTTGAACCATCCAAGCTGTAACTCCCCCCTTCCCCCCCCCCACACATAAATGTGGGGGGATTTCCCTCCCAAAATTTATGGGGGGGTAAGGGTGAATGTGAAACTCCAAGTCGGACAGAAGATAATTACAAAATGTGCCTAACATTCAGATCTTTCACTGCTTTAACATCATCAACTCTTTTAACTGGAGTATTGGAAGGAGCGTTTAAGACTAAATCAGGGTTTGTGTTGCATTCTTCATTTATTTCCAGCATAGCATTAATAAAATCATCAAGAGTTTGTTTACTTTCTGTTTCGGTTGGTTCTATCATGATGGCTTCTGGAACAATTAAAGGGAAATAGATAGTCGGTGCATGAACTCCTTTGTCCAATAATCTTTTAGCAATATCAAGCGTTTTAATCCCTTTTTCTTTTTGTCTGTTTCCACTTGCCACGAATTCGTGCATACAATAAGTGTGATTGTGTGGAACCAAATAAACATTTTCGAGTTTTTTTCTGATATAGTTGGCATTTATGATAGCGTTTTCAGAAACTTCTCTTAGTCCCTTGCCTCCAAGTGTTTTAATATAAATCCAAGCTCTTACATTTATGGCAAAATTTCCATGAAAGGAATGAATTTTTCCTATGGATGTGTCTTTGTGGTCTGAATTGAGAAAAAAGTATCCTGCACAATCCTCATCCTCCCCTAAGTCCCCCTTGCAAAGTGGGGCAGTATTGAAATCAACAAGCGGATATGGTAAAAATTTTACTAAATCCTCTCTGACAGAGACCGCGCCTGAGCCAGGTCCTCCCCCTCCATGAGGAGTAGAAAGTGTTTTATGAAGATTGTAGTGCATGACATCGAAACCAATATGTCCCGGTTTTACTAAACCCAGTAGGGCATTCATATTTGCTCCGTCCATATACATTAGTCCATCAACGCTATGGATTATCTTTGAAATTTCTTCAATTTGAGTCTCAAAAAGTCCTAAAGTGTTTGGATTTGTGAGCATAAAACCTGCTGTATTTTCACAAACAACTTTTTTAAGAGCTTCCAGATCTACCATACCCTTTTCATCCGAGCTAATTTCGACAACCTTCATTCCTGCGAGGGTAACAGAAGCTGGATTTGTGCCATGTGCAGAATCAGGAAAAATAATGACATTTTTATGATGATTTCCTTTAGCTTTGTGGTAGGCTTTGATAATTTTCAAGCCTGTAAACTCTCCATGCGCACCAGCTACTGGTTGTAAAGTCGTTTGAGCCATCCCTGATATTTCTGTAAGGTCATTTTGAAGTTCATACATGATTTCCAAAATTCCTTGCACGGTATCAAGAGTCTGATGAGGGTGAATATCACTGAAAAGTTGGCTACTAACTATGCTTTCATGCAATTTAGGGTTATATTTCATGGTGCACGAACCGAGTGGATAAAATCCTTTTTCTATGAAATGATTTAAATGAGACAAAGCGATAAAATGTCTCATCACATCTAATTCACTGACTTCTGGGAATTTCAATTCTTCTTTTCTGAGGAATTTCTTATCTATAATGTCATTTATGTTTATATCAACTTCTGATTTAGGTAATGAATAACCTTTTCTGTTATGAACTGATTTATCAAAGATGAGTTTTTCCATTAGTTTATCTCCTTTTTGACATTTAGGGTTTCTTTCGAGTCTTTATTCTGTGAGTTTGGTGTCGTGATTACATTTTTGAGAGCATTGACAAAATTGTCCATATCAGCTTTTGTTTTCTTTTCAGTTACAGCTATGAGCAGCAATTTATCACTCTCTGCCTTATCATTAGATTTAACAGAAATTTCTATTCCAGCACAAAATTCTTTTTTATGTAATTCTTCGATGATAATCTTTGGTTCTGTTGGAGTCTTTATGGCAAATTCTTTAAAGAATGGCTTTTCAAAAGCTAAAGTAAAACCTTTAATATTCGTAATCTCTTTGGCAAGATAATGAGCATTTTTAGTGGAAAGTTCAGCAACTTCTCTGAGCCCATTTTTTCCCATCAGGCACATATACACAGTTGCTGCAAGGTTACAAAGTGCTTGATTTGAGCATATATTTGAGGTTGCTTTATCTCTTCTAATATGTTGTTCTCTAGCTTGTAAAGTGAGTGAGTATGCTCTATTTCCCTCAATATCAGTGGTTGCACCGACAATTCTACCGGGCATATTTCTGGACAAATCCATTTTACTAGCCATAAATCCAAATAAAGGACCTCCATAATAAGGTCTATTCCCAAGAGCTTGACCTTCACCTACTACAATATCAGCATTATATTCATTGGGAGCGTTTAAAATAGCTAAGGAAATAGGATCATTGATAGTGATAAATAAAGGCTTTTGTTTTTTGTTTTCAGAAATATTGGTGATACATTCATCTATCTGAAAACAATCCTCAATAATCCCATAAAAATTTGGTGTTTGAATGACAACACAACTTGTTTTATCATCTGATAAATCTCTTAATTTTTCAAGATCAGTGACTCCAGCTTTCATGGGAATAGTCAAAATTTCTATGCCTACTCCCTCAGTATATGCTTTTATCACTTCAATATACACAGGATTCAAGGTCTCTGAGACAAGAGCTTTTGTGAGTCTATTTTTCCTCGAAGCCATTAGAATAGCTTCAGCAGCGGCACTAGCTCCATCATACATGCCAGCGTTGGAAATTTCCATGCCTGTCAGCTCACAAATAAGACTTTGATACTCGTATATCCATTGTAGAGTTCCTTGCGAAACTTCTGCTTGATACGGAGTGTAAGCAGTAACAAACTCTGGTCTATTGACGATATGGTCTACAGCAACAGGGACAAAATGATCATAAACACCACCACCTAGGAAAGAGTTTTGTTTGTTTAGACATTTGTTTTTTGATAAAAGAGAAAAAACTCTTTTTTTGATTTCGATTTCTGACAAAGGTTTGTCGAGTTTTAAGAAATCTTTTAGTAATAATTTTTCAGGTATATTGGCTATCAAATCATTAAAATGTTTTACACCTATAATATCCAACATTTCCTGTCTATCTTTATCCGTATTTGCGATATAAGACATATTGCCTCCTTTCACAATTCAATATTAAATCTTTTCTTCAATAAATATCTTTTGGTTTAAAATCTTTTCTTCAAGGTCTGACATTTCTTTTAGAGCAGAATTTGTCAAAGCCACTCTCTCTTTATAAGGAATAAAAGCTGATTTGAAACCATTAATGATGATATTTTTAATATCTTCATATGATAATCCCAATTCATTTATTCCAAGCATGTATTCGTCTGTAATATTGGTATCTGAGATCAGTCTATTATCAGTATTCAATGTCACTCTCAAACCAAAATCAAGATAAAAAACTAAAGGATGATTCTTTATACTCTGAACTGCTTTTGTGTGAAAATTGCTTTTTAAGCATATTTCCAAAGGAATTCTATGGTCATTTACATAATTTAGTAAATCTCCATCTTCCATGAGTCTTGTTCCGTGTCCAATTCTGTGAGTTCCGCATTTGTGTAGAGCTTGCGAAATACTTTCAGGTCCATAAGCTTCTCCAGCATGGATAGTAATATTTAAATTGTTTTTCAGAACCAAATCAAATGCATCTTTGTGTAATTTTGCTTGATGACTAAATTCAGCTCCAGCTAAGTCAAAACCGATAACACCTTTGTTTTTATAGGCGATAGCGAGTTCAGCAAGCATAACAGATTTCGCTGGATTCATGTTGCGGATACCACAAATAATCACTCCTGTTTTAATATTATAAGCCTTTTCTGCATCTTTTAATCCCAAAATCACTGCATCAGATATTTGAGCTAGTCTTAATCCTTTATCTGTATGGAGGATAGGTGAATACCGAACTTCCATATAGCGAATATTTTCGTTCGCAGCATCTTCAGCTAGCTCAAACGCCGCTCTATATAAAGCTTCTTCCTCTTGTAATATCGACAATGTTATTGAAAAACCGCGTAAATAATCTTCTAAACTCTTAGTTTGTTCACCACAAGAGATAATTGATTTTAATCCTTTATGTGTTTTTGATGGTAAATCGACTTTTTGCTTTTTAGCAAGGTCAAAAATTGTATCAAATCTCATCGAGCCATCTAAATGGACATGCAAGTCAGTTTTTGGTAATTTTTGAATAAAGTCTTTTGATAATTCACGCATCCTATCTCCAATCATTTATAAAAGATTTTTTTTTCATTTCTTTTTTTCACAATAACAATTCTTTAATATCGTCGGTGTTTAAATATCTCATTAGCATGTCAAGCTCAATCTCTTTATCAGAGCATATTCTTCAACTACTTCCGAGTATTCAAACATCTAAAAAATTCCATTGAACTTGCAATTGAAAGCATAAAAATTTAATGCTGTTTTTTTGTCAAGAGAAACCACTTATTAGAATTTGTTAATATAAAAATAAAAACCTTATTGACAAAATTATTAATATATTTTTTTTTGTAATCATTGAGTTTAGAAACAAAAAATATTTTATTCAAAGGAGTAAATAATATGAAACTCTTAGTTATTTTAATTATTGTAGTTAGTTCATGTTTTGGGTTCTTTTTGAAATATCTGAACTACAGAAATCGAAATAAAGCTATACCCGAAAATGTCAAAGATATCTTTGAACCTGAAACATACCAAAAAAGGTATGAATACGAAATGGAGAACACACGTTTTGGTGTTATAAATGGTTTATGTGGCTTGGTGATAATGTCTCTCTATCTGATATTTAATATCCATGCTTACTTGTTTGACTATGGATGCCAAATATTCACAAGTATTTATTTCCAAACTTTTTTTATGTTTGGAGTATTGATGATAATTGACCTTGTGATTGATACCTCTTTTGAAGCTTATGACACCTTCAAAATCGAAGCGAAATACGGGTTTAACAAGTCAACACCAGCTACTTTTATAGGTGATACAATCAAAGAACTTTTGATAAATATCATTATTAAAGCTGGTTTACTCGCTTTATTTATTTGGTTATTTGATAAACTTGGCAATGGAGTTTTTCCTGTTTTTGTAGGAGTTGTCATTTTTTTTATTCTTTTAGTCCAATTTATCGGTGTTTTTATTATGAAACTATTTAATAAATTTACCCCAATGGAAGAAGGCTCTTTGAAGGATAAAATAATTGATTTGACTGAAAAAACAAATTATCCAGTGAAAAGAGTTTTTGTAGTAGATGGTTCCAAAAGAAGCTCAAAATTAGGTGCCTTTTTTTCAGGATTTGGAAAAAACAAAACGATTGCCCTTACTGATACTTTGATAGAAAAGCTGTCTGAAAATGAAATTATTTCAGTTCTCGCTCACGAAATTGCACATGCCAAAAAGAATCATTTATGGAAAAGTATGCCCTTAAATTTTATCGTAATAATTCTCGGTTTTATCTTTTCTTATTTTGTGTTCAATCAATTTGAAGTTTCACAAGCGTTTGGCTTTAGTCAATTGAATGTAGGATTTGCCTTGATGATTTGTGGTATTCTATTTTATCCAATATCTATCTTTTTGACTATACCTGCAAATATTTTAAGTCGTAAACATGAATACGAAGCTGACTCTTTTGGAGCCAAATATGGCGGTAAAGAACACAAAATATCTGCTTTGAAAAAAGTGGCAAAAGAAAATTATGCAAACCTAACCCCTCATCCCTTTGTTGTTAAGATTACTTATTCACATCCTACTATTTCACAAAGGATTGAGGCAATTGAGAGAATGAGATCCAAATGATGAATAAATATATTAACTTAATTATATTACTGATACTTATTTTTAGTGCATGTCAAAAAAGTCACATATTTCTCATTGTAGAAGAGGACAATATTGTCACTAAAAATACAGACATTGGTGATGTTGGGGAACTTCGTCAGGTTATAAAAGATGCTCAAAATAATAATACTATAGGATTTGCTTTAAATATTCATCCTATAATTTCTGATGAAGCTGTCATGGTAGAAAGTTATGGTTTAACAATTAGAGGTAGTAGCTCTGAAACAATGATTACTCGCTATCATGTTTCAAGCGAACCTTTGTTTTCAATGACTGATGGCACAGGTTACGGTCTCGGATTTAAAAATTTGAATATCTCCTATATCAATCGAGAAGTCAAAGAACATGTAACCTTAGGCGGAGGATTAGTTAGCACAGTAAATATTTTAGATGATTCTGGAGCTGTTCTAGGCGATGTTGTTAATAGTCGCTTTACACAAAATCTTATAATACTCGAAAACGCCCTACACGGAGGTGGGTTGATAGGGTCAAATTCAAACTCTGGTGCTATTGCTATAGGAAATGTAGACGCTACTTTTTCAAACAATCTTATTCTACTCACCAATACAAATCTAAACGAGAATGGAAAAATATGGGGAGCTGGACTTGTAGGGGTTTTTGCCGATAACCAGATGCAGTCACCTTCTATCGGTAATATAAGTGGGATGTATATTAATAATGTTGTGCAAACCGCTTCATATATCAATGGTGGTGGTTTAGTAGCTGCTTTTGTAGCCGTAGACCCACTTATCACGAATCCACATACAGTATCTATCGGAAATGTCTCAGCTGATTTTGTTAACAATAATATAAAAGCGAATACAAATCTTAGCGGTGGTGGGCTTGTGGGAAGTTGGGGATGGCAAGCTGATGTAGAAATTGGCGATGTCAGTGGCGTGTATAGAGACAATATTATTTCTGCAGAGACTAGTTATCTCCGTGGTGGCGGCATTATTGGTCTCCGATCTTATACAGGAAAATCGTCTCTTGGCATGGTGAGTGCCTCTTTTTTAAACAACCAAATCTATGCTCGGACATATATAAACGGTGGGATTGTTGGTTTATTTTCTGGGGAAACTTTGTTTGGCAACCGCTCTCTTGATAAGACTTCGCTTATTAAAGGTTTCAATAACGCAAGTTTTCAAAACAATAGGATCGAAGTAGGAAATCAAAATGTTGAAAATGTCTATGTTCTCGGAAGCACGGTAGCTGTCACAGGTCTTGCTCAAGAGCTTGTTGTAAATAATACGACTTTTTTTAACAATTTATTGGTTTTAAATGGAAATATTGCAAATGTATCAAGCGGAACTTTCTACATTGGAACGGATAGAGAAACACAAAATCCAGAGGGGCATGTCCTTACTCTCACAGCTTCAGCAGGCTCTTCTACTGCGTTTAATAACAACAGATTACTGATCAACAATGTCTTGAGTTACAAATCCATAACCTTTAGTCGTGAATACGATAGTTTTTCAAACAGTTTATTGGATAGCAAAGCAGATGCAAAATTAAATATATCCCCTTCCTATTCTGGTATTGTTGCTCTATTTGACCCTATAAAAATTGACATGAACAATAATAAGATTTTTACTATGAATATCAATGGTGAGGGAATTTTTTTCTGGGATAGTGTTAATGAGTTTCATGCTGATCATAATTTTATTAACTTTATTTCTGGAACAACTATTATCGAATCCAAGTTTAATGCCATAGGAAACTATGAGGTAGTTATATCTCCAGCTCATACATTTAGACTAAATTTACAATATAGAGACCCGGAAATTCCAATATTTTCACATCCACTCAATTTTACAGTCCAGGGGACACCACAGATAATTATAGTCGGAAACCTTATAGAAAAAGAATATCTCTTCACCAATAAAAGACATGAACTGAACGAGTCAAGTTTTATCTTGACCTCAGGATATGAGCTTCATGTTGTAGGGGAAAATTTATATATGAGGAGACAGGATTAGTATTGAAGATGAGCTGAAACTAATCATTCTAAGCTTTCTGCCATGTCATTCTGCTCATAACGAAGAATTTCTATACCTTTACCACCCTAAACAATTATGCTACTGACTCTAAAAGTTTCACGAAAACCAAAATACTGACTATTTAGAAAGAACGTTAATGTGGAGGATATTAAACACCGCTAAATAGTTTGAGAAAATACTAAGTATTGTTTGAGATTCTGTGATTCTTTTATAAATATTAGAACGGGTTGTAAAAAATAAAATGTGAGATAAGCAAGAAATGCAATAAATGGAAAAAAGGTAATGGAGAATGGAGAAAATGGTTGACAAAAATGCTAAGATTAAAATATATGTTTTATCTTGTAGGGAAATGCGTTCCTTGCTGAACATGTAAAATATATAAATAATTTAGGAGGAAACTATGATGAAAAAGATTTTTACAGTCTTTTTTATGACAATATTAACAAGTTTTTTGTTTGCAGAACTTGATTTCTGCGACAGGACAGTGCTTGTCGTATTAGAGCCGAGTTTTAGTGAATACACTGGCACTCGTGATGCGAGCTTTTTTGGTAGTTTTGAAAAGGATTCTGTAGAGAATATTTTTCAAATTCATAATCAGGCAGCTATCGATGTCTTAGAAGAAAGAGGTGTGGAGTTTAGGTCGATTTATTTGATAACTCTGCCTACACAAGACAAAAGAAAAGTGCTTGAGGCGATTGAGGAGTTAAGGTTGATTCAAGGTATTGAGTCAGCAGAACCTAACTATATCGTAACCCCAGCCCAGATACCCAATGATGAATATTGGAATCACCCTGGACTTTGGTCACTCTGGGGAGAACATGGCATCAAAGCTCCAGAAGCATGGAATATCACCACAGGCTCACATAATGTTCGAGTAGGTGTCATAGATACTGGGATTGCAACACATCCTGATTTAGACGACAATTTAGATAGGCTATCAGGATGGGATTTTAGTAGCAATAACAATGATACTAACGACTTATATGGGCATGGCACAAAAACAGCTGGGATTATAGGTGCTGTTGGTAATAATTTCATAGGCACTGTCGGTGTTAACTGGAATGTGACCATGATTCCTATGAAAGTAGGTAGCATAATTGTATTTGAAGCGGCTATTATAAGAGCAATTGAATGGGCAAATAGAATTGAAATACCTATACTAAATTTGAGTTCTGATGGATACGGACTGTATACAAATATAAAAGTGGCGATTGATAACTATTATGGTTTATTAATCTGGAGCGCTGGAAACAGTAATAAAGATGTCAATGATTACACTCAAATAGAAGAATTCGATTTGCCAAATTTGGTTGCAGTTGGAGCATCAAACAGCGTGGGGGATAAATGGGAGTATTCAAATTATTCTTCGTCAAATCAATATGTCCACATTTATGCTCCAGGAACAGATGGATACACAACTTCATTGAATGATGGATACGACATTTTTAGCGGAACATCTATGGCTGCTCCTCATGTAGCAGGTGTCGCAGCATTGTTAATGTCTGTAGAACCTACCTTATCAGCAACAGAATTAAAAACCATCATCACCACGAATTATGACCCAGTTCTTATCACTTTACCAGGTGGAAATACTCAGATTATGAGAAGACTTAATGCATATAAGGCAGTTTCAAGCATTTTACTAGAAGAAATAGTAGTTTCTACAGAGGATTGTTTACAGTATGCTCTAGATTTTATTCGACCTGGTGGCACTATTTACCTAATGTCTGGTATCCATAATCAATGTGGACAGTGTGATTCAAGACATCCATATCATTTGTCGAATAAAGATGTTTTTTTGATAGGAGATGAGCAATATCCATCAATTATCACAAGAAGGATAGTCCTACCAAATGTATCAAGTGAGACTGTTATCCAAAACATCACTTTTATACTTGATGGCTCTCAAGCCCCACTTGGTATCGGGATAGAATTGATAAACTCCACACCAATATTAGATAATCTGACTTTTATAATGGAAACAGATTTTGAAACAATAGGGATTTATGCAAATCTGACAAATGGAAATAACAACACCTTGAACATAACAAACTCCAAGTTTTTTAGTAATGGTCAGGATATTGTTGTAGAGAGTATCATTCCATATTATCTTTATTTAGAGAGGAATATTTTTAGTTCATCTGGATTATTAGGCTCTACTACTCCAAATACAAGAATTTCACTCATAGGTTCACCCAATATTGCAGGTAGCACAGTCAGGCTTATTAACAATACAGAAATAAGATGTGAACAGGATGTCCACGCTACCAGATTCATTGAACACAACATAGACTTGCTAGCAAAAAACAATCTTTTCATAGGTGCGATTTATTCAGATTTACCGAGTGCTACAAACGAGATTTATTACAGCTGGTTTGTCAATCCAAATCAGCAGAATTTCCCACCCAGTGCTATCACGGACTATATTTACTACGGAGACCCTGAAATCGATGATGAGACCTTTCAGCCTTTCTGGAATGAAACTGTCAAATCTGGTCTCATCGATGCAGGTGACCCTGATACAAATGGCAATAGTATACCCTGGTGGGAAGACCCAGAAGACCAAGACCCTGATGGGTCGAGGCTTGATATCGGAGCAGTGCCGGGTATAGCTCACGGTGGGATATGGCATAATTTCTCTGGAATATCTAAAACAGTTACTGGATTATATTCTTGGGTCTCTTTTCCCTTTTTGGACAAAATGTATCAAGAGACTATCAATGGTAGACCTGCAGATGAATTGCATTACAATTTGCATGAATACAATGAAAACTATTTGCTATTGACAGGTGATGATAGGATATTAGACTACATTGATTGGAGGTATAATACTGAGGAGGGTCCTGTTGGATTTGACTCTTTTGGTAATTTGATTGGCAACTATTCTAGTCTACTTGACAGCCGACATGGTTACAAAGTCAAGATGCTACCAGATATGGAAAGAGATGTCCTTGTCAGTGGATTTCTCGCTGGTCAAGACGGTAATCCTGAAACAATGATGAGCATTTTACCCAATCTACATGGAAACCATACAGAAATCTGGGTTGGATATTTTAAAGAGCAAAGTGAGTGTCCATTGTATGCACTTCAAGATATTGAGCCATGGCTCGTTTCTATAAAGACTCAGAGATGGTCTATGGATAGAAGGTCAAATGTTGATGTATGGTCATCTGGGGAAACTAATCCGCTCCTAAATTTTGGAGAAGCTGTGGTTCTTATATATAAAGATGATGAAGAGCGGTTTTTTACCTGGCAAGTCAGTGAAACAGCCACAACTGAAAGATATGAACATCCGATGGTAACATACTTTGATTATGAAGAGCAGATAGATTATGTTCCTATATATGTTCATCTACCTGAAGAAATGTCCATTAAAGGAATAGGTGAGGTAGCAATGTCAGTAAATGGTAAGATAGTAGGTGCAGAGCCGATAATGGGTGAAATAATCCAAATCAATGGATATATCATGGACATGGATCTTGAAAATGCAGAGGTAGAGTTTCTATATCATGAATATGGTTCGAGGTCAGAGCCAAGGACTATCCGAAACAATTATTTAGTTCTCAATCAAGCTGAAAATGTATTTCAAGCAAGAACACTTGATTTAAACAATGGTAGTTTTTTTCATGTAGTATCTTTTAAAGAAGGTGATGTCCATGTCCCAGAAATCCCAGAAAAGACATTTTTGGAGGGTAATTTTCCTAATCCTTTTAATCCCTTTACGACTATCAGATACCATCTCTCACAGAAGGAAAATGTGAGTCTACGCATATATAATATCCGTGGTCAGCTGGTCAAGACATTGGTCAATGAGACTCAAGAGGCAGGGGTCTATTCAGTGGTCTGGGAAGGGGATAATGCGCGTGGCAATAGTGTGGCATCAGGGGTTTATTTTTATAGGTTTGAGACGAGTGTGGGGGTGGAGGTGCAGAGGATGATGCTGCTGAAGTAATGAAGAACAAGGGATTTTAACACAGAGATACCAAGAGAAGGCACAGAGAACACAGAGAGTTCTCTGTGTGCTCTGTGTCTTCTCTCAAAATCTCTGTGTTAAAAAAAGAAAAAAACTCAAAAAATTTTGTGTAAAAAACTTCATGCGTTGACCCTGGGGGAAAGGGGGGATAGGATGAGTTTTCGGAACGGATAAATGCGTTCCCTACAAAAAGGAGATATATTTTATGAAAAACACTATTTTTTTACTACTCATACTTATCTGCACGACAGCTATTTACCCGCAGCTTATAGAGGTCTGCCTCAGTGGAGACAAACAATTTACAGACTTACAAGAAGCTCTCGATTTTGCTACAAACAACTCCACCATCAGAGTCTACCCAGGCACATACATAGGTCCCTTTACTATGAATAGAAACATAAACCTCACCCTCGAAAGTCTCTATGCTGTGGTAGCAGACACAACATATATCCACACTACAAAACTCACAGCCCCATATCCTGAATATATTATTACATTTAGCCCGACTAATCCAAGTCCCCTAACAATTACATTGAATGGATTTTCTATCAGTAATGACATAGGGAATAATTATCAAGGTGTACCTGATGTATATTGCATAGGGCTACGAATAAGAAATATTCATGCAAATATAAAAAACAATATTTTTACTAATCATTTTGGAGGATATGGGCAGGCTGTAAGTGTTACAGGATCTAACAATGCACCTAGAACAGTCTATTTAGAAAACAATCAAATATTTAATAATGTATCATGGCTAATAGGCTCTGGACTTCGTGTCGGAGAAGGGATAAATGCTGTCTTTTCACAAGAAAATAGAAATAGTATATACAACAATATATCTCCTATTGGAAAAGATATATCAATAGGTAGTATTAATGTTGATATCCAGATTTACCTTGATAAAGGTAGCAGAATCATCTATGAACCAGATGGAAATTATATTTTTCATAATAAAACATTATATGCACCAAATGTTACAATAGATATCTTACAAGAGACTTTACCACCTTTAATTAATCATGATATTTTTGTTGCTCCATGGGGAAATGATAATAATAGTGGTTTGAATCCATCAGAGCCTTTGAGGTCATTGTATCTCGCATCTACTATCATAGCATCAGATTCACTTAATCCCAAAGCTATCCGACTTGCACCCGGTATCTATACTCCGCTTGAATACGAGATACCATCAATTTTTTTACCTGGCTGGACTAAATTTATTGGAGCTGGCATAGAAGAAACAATACTTAAAAATTATCAAGGATATCTTATTATGTATCAATCACCAAAAGCTGAAATTGAAATCAAAGACTTTTCTATTTTCAATACTAATGCTGAATATTGTTTAATTCAAGGTGGTGCTAGAAAAGCCACTATTGAAAACATCAAGATATATAACCATAATGGAGAATCTGCAATTCAACAAGTTTGTTCTTCATCTCTTCGTACTCTTCATGGATTAAATAATAGGAAATCGTATGTAAAAAATGTAATAATAAAGAGTTCATTGGGACGCCCTATATATTCAGGTTATATCAATAGTATAAACATGGAGAATGTGTTGATAGATAATATGCAGGGAAAATATCCGTCTTATTTACCTTTTTGGGCTCATGCTAACCCTAATATAATCGTAAATAATGTTTCATTCACAAATAGCTCTAGTATATATAGTACTCATATTTTCCGTTCCCAACATAATTCAAACAGAGTGCCAAATTTTGAAGGTTCAGCTATTTTTAATAATGTTTTGATAGCGAATAACCATGCTTATGATGTCACGGGATGGAGTAATAGTGGCACTGTAAACATCTACAGGTTTTTTGGTGAAACTATATTGAACAACTGGACAATAGCCAATAATAGGGGACCTGGTAATATCGCTGCTCTTGTCTTGGGTGGGACAGACTCGACAATAAATAACATGATACTTTATAATCCAGAGCTAACCAACGAACTACATATTGCCAGTATAGACCATACAAATCAAGTTACTATCAATAATTCTTTGATTTATGGGAATAGAATATCAGTCCAATATGACCAGCCAGCCCCTATCCTAAACAATGTGATTTTTGACTCTCCAGCATTTTTAGGTCATCTTGATAATAGCTTGACTCCTGATATGTGGGAATATTATTATCTTAGTAGCTCTTCACCAGCTATCGATGCTGGGATTGATGTTTCTGAAATGATGGATTTGGACATCGATCTGGCAGGTAATCCGAGGGTATATGGCAGTTCTATCGATATGGGTGTCTTTGAGTTTCAAGGGGTTAAAGCTGATTTTACAGCAGAGCCTTTGTCTGGTCATGCACCTCTGACGGTGCAGTTTACTGACCTGTCTACTGGGGGTGCTCACGCTTGGGAATGGGAATTTAGAATTCGGAGTTCGGAGTTCGGAGTTCGGAAAGAGCAGTCTCCCTCATCGTCATTGCGAGGTTCCTTACCTGAATTTCCTCCGAAGCAATCTTTGAGTGGGGGAGGGATAGATTTCGGAGTTTTGAGTTTAGAAACAAATCAGCTTTTATCAAATGAGCGGAATCCTCTTATAGTATTTGATAAAGAGGGTGTATATACTGTAACACTGACTATCAATGATGGAGCAGATAGTATCACAAAAGAAGACTTTATAACGGTGTTTCCGAGAGAGATAAATGTGGATTTTATGGCAGAGCCTAGAGAGGGATATGCACCTTTGGAAGTGCAGTTTACTTGCTTGTCGGAGG
>WRLO01000050.1 GCA_009777575.1 Candidatus Cloacimonadota bacterium | reverse complement strand
CGGAAAGAATATACGTACTACACTGACCAAAAAACAAAAAGACATAATGAGAGTACTTAAAATCAAGGATGACTCTATTAAATGAAGCAAATTCTTATATGACAAATTTGGGAGAAAAATTTAGGATATAATATATTTGGACGGAGGCAAGCTCCGCCACTACAGACAGTATCACGAAAAGTTGACATATGAGGTTGTTTTCAGCCTTGCTGAAGATGGGGTATAATGGACGATTTTGAGTGTAGCTTAGAATCTGTAACTCTATATTTAGCAGATGATTTGAGTTTCTACACTTCCTTCAGAATGGCAAAATATTACATAATGTTACAGCCTCAAATATGGTATAAAGTATTAAAAATAATATAAAATATTTCTAAAAAATAATTAATACTTGACATATAACCATTATTTAAAATACTGACACTATAAGAAGTAGAGTAAATTATTTGGTTCTTAAAAAACTTTTTCAGGAAATAAAGAAAAAATGCTAGATTACAATCCTCGAAATACAGAAATACAATTTGTAAAAGGAATAGGTGAGTTTCGCGGGAAACTTTTTCGTAGGCTTGGGATACAGACAGTCAATGATCTATTTGAATTTTTTCCACGAGAATATATACATCGAACTGTTGATGCTAAAATTCGCAATTTACAGGTTGGTCAGTTAGCTAGTATGCGAGTTAAAATTGTTTCATTTTGTGAGATCACAACTAAAAAAGGAACGAAACAACTGAAAGCAATCACAACCGATGGTGATAGATTAATG
This sequence comes from Candidatus Cloacimonadota bacterium, assembly GCA_009777575.1. Lineage (GTDB taxonomy): Bacteria > Cloacimonadota > Cloacimonadia > Cloacimonadales > WRIO01 > WRLO01. Next base: position 24,768 of record WRLO01000050.1, on the reverse strand, counting down.
GAATGTGTTTGGTTTTCTTTTGGGTCTTGGCTAACGAAGCTCCTTATACCCGGAAGTTATATCTGGATCAATGGTCAAGTAAAAGAATATCAAGGAAATAAATTTATTTCGCAGCCACAAATACAAGAAGCAAAAGATGATGAAGAAATAACTAGTGATTTTTGGAAAGACAGGAAAATCTTACCAATATATTCACTAACTTCAAAATTGACATTCAACATTGTTCGTAATTCAGTATATAACGCCTTTGCACTATATCATAATGGAATTGATGAAACTTTACCTGATTTTTTAATAAAAAAATATTCTTTTCTTGAGCGAAAAATAGCCCTTCAAAAAATGCACTTTACTAGCAATCCCAAAGAAATTCCCAAAGTTAAAAGCAGATTTATTTATGAAGAATTTTTTTATCTGCAATTGATGATAGCAAAAAATGCAAGGTATAAAACCGATGTCATAAAACAAAAAAAACATATAAATAAAAACATATTGAGTAATAAACTTTTAACATGCCTTCCTTTTACTCTAACGAATGCACAAAAAAGAGTAATATCTGAAATTTTTCAAGATATGGTATCTGATAAACCAATGAACAGACTAATTCAAGGAGATGTGGGAGCTGGCAAGACGATAGTTACTCTTTTTGCATTGCTCTTGGCGATTGAAAATGGGTATCAAGTAGCTTTGATTGCTCCTACAGAAATACTTGCAGAACAGCATTTTAAGACTATATCAAGGTTGATTTTTCAAATTGGAACAAGAGAAAACCATTCTTTAAACCAAAATATCCCTATCAATATATGCTTAATCAAAGGAGGGAAAAATAAGCAAAAAAAAATAGACAAAGAAAGAATTGAAAATGGAGAAATAAATTTCGCTATTGGCACTCACGCTCTTTTTCAAAAAGATATTAAGTTTAAAAATTTGAGCCTTGTCGTGATAGATGAACAGCATAGGTTTGGTGTAGCTCAAAGAGCAGAGCTTTCAAAACGACATGAATATCCTGATTTGTTATACTTATCTGCGACCCCTATTCCACGCTCGCTCGCAATGACAGTTTTTGGGGAGATGACTGTCAGTTCTATTGATGAGTTACCACCCAATCGAAAACCTGTAAAAACTATTCTTGTTTTTGAAAAAAATCGGTTACAAGTTTATGAGGGACTAAAATCAGAACTATCAAAAGGGAGGCAAATTTATATAGTCTGCCCACTCATTGAAGAGTCAGAAAAGGTTGATTTACAAGATGCAGAAACACTTTTTGAAGCTTTAGTAACAGATATTTTTCCGAATGTAAACATTGCCCTGTTACATGGAAAAAAAAGTAATAAAGAAAAAGAACAAATCATGGAAGATTTTTCAAGTGGGAAAATTAAAATACTGGTCTCTACTACAGTTATTGAAGTAGGTATTGATGTCGAGAATGCTACTACAATGCTGATAGAACACGCGGAAAGATTTGGACTTGCTCAATTACACCAATTGAGAGGTCGCGTAGGGCGCGGGGGTGAGCAGTCTTTCTGCTACCTCATAGCCTATTCTTTAGGTGAAATGGCAAAAGAAAGACTACACACCATGATCAGTACCAATGATGGCTTTGTTATTGCTGAAAAAGACCTTGAATTAAGAGGAGCTGGAGATATGTTTGGCACAGCTCAATCTGGTTTACCAGAATTTAAATTTGCTAATCTTATAACCGACCAATATTGGCTTAATACAGCAAAACAAGATGCTTTTTTTATCATAGATGAAGATTTTGAACTAGAAAATGAAAAACATAATTTGATAAAAAATTATTATGAAAAGTATATAGTAGAAAAAGAAACTTTTAGTAATTTTTAATTCTTGTTTTATATATCTACTTATCCAATCATTTCGTATAATGAATAAAAAATCTGTAATAAAATAAACTTTCTATTGTTCTATTAATTAAACACAAAAAATTACTATAGGAGTAACAATATGAAATTTAGTAAGTTAGCATTTTTCACGCTGATGATTTTTGTTTTATGTTCGAGTATGTATGCTCAAGTATTGACCCAAGATGGCAGAAGTCCGTTTGTTGATGTGATTAGAGATGTTCGTGAATCTGTAGTTAATATTCAGGTCGAGGGAACTAGGAGGATTTCTCAGGGACATCGGAACCCAATAGAAGAAGAATTCTTTAGGTTCTTTGGTTTTGGAACTCCTCGCGAGCAATCTAGACCATTTTCAGCAATGGGCAGTGGATTTATTTTTCGTAGGATAGGCAATGATGTTTATATTTTGACAAACAATCATGTAGTTGAAGGCGGCAGAGATGGAAGAATCTCTGTAACATTAGCTGATAAGGATGTATTTCAAGCAGAAATAGTTGGTCTCGATCCGGATACGGACCTCGCGGTCATCAAAATAACCGTGTCCAACAACACTGATGTAGTAGTAGCTGAATTTGGTGATTCTGAACAGCTTGAGATTGGTGAATGGGCTATAGCGATAGGCAACCCCTTTGGCCAACTTGGTTTGCATAGAACAGTCACAGTAGGTGTGATTTCAGCAATAGGTCGTAGTGGTCTTAGTTTTGGAAGACAATCACCTGTTTTGCAGGATTATATTCAAACTGATGCTGCCATAAATCCCGGTAATAGCGGAGGCCCGTTAGTTGATATAAACGGAAAAGTGATAGGTGTCAATGCTGCAATAACCACCACTTCAGGTGGAAATGTCGGAATAGGTTTTGCCATTCCTATCAATCTGGCTAAAAGAATTTCAGATGATTTTTTAAATCATGGAAGGGTTGTCAGAGCTTATATGGGTATACTTCCACAAGATATTAGTCCAGAAATTCGATCTTCTTTGGGTTTAAATGAAATATCTGGTGTGATTGTAGCAAGGGTAGAAAACGACACACCTGCCTCAAACGCTGGTTTACAAGTAGGTGATGTGATACTCGAAGTTAATAACCAAAGAATAGACAATGTGGGTAGATTTAGGATAGTTGTTGCTAGTTGCCCGGTTAATCAACGAATACCGGTTCGTATTAATCGCGAAGGTAGAGAAAGAACCTTGAATGTCACCCTTGTCGATAGAGGAACTGATGTAGCTCAAACCGAAACACCACCTGAGCCTGCTTCTTTCAATCTCGGTATGAGGCTCGATACACTCGATAGTGATATTGCGCGAAGAATGAATATATCAGCTGATGAAGGCTTATTAGTTACTCAAGTCACTCCGGATTCTCCTGCAACCAGAGCTGGCATTAGACCGGGCGATGTCATTATTGAAATCAACAGAAGTCGAATTAGAAGCATCAGAGACTACGAAAGAGCTATTGAAAGGGCAGAAAGAGATCATCTGACAGTGATACTCGCTTATGTCTTGACAAGGGATGGAACTCATCAGTTTGTGACATTTACTTTGGAATAGTATGCCATTTAGTTTTTTATGAGATTTGAAAAAAGAAAATTAGATTTTTCTATTGAAGAAACAGAAAAGCAGGAAATTATGTTTGAGGGAGTTGTCACCCCTCATCCTGCTTTACAAAAAGAAACTATACCGAAACCTCCAACACAATTTCTTTCACCAAAGATCGAGCTTGAACACTACTGTTTGTCAAAGAAATTAGGCGATTCTTTGGTTAACAATGATTTTTATGGGGTCTATTCTGGTGAATTTGGTAAATTGTATATAATATCAAGAGGTATAGGATTAGAAGGTGTTGATACATTAGCCCATCTCGCTGTCATGGCAATAAAGGACTATTTTAAAAATATTCAAACCGATGTTTATTCAACTCTGGGGAGCGTCGGTTTGAATAGCGAAACCGAAGAAAGTGATAGTTTGGAGGCTGTTAATATTATAAATTCTATCAGAAACATCAAACAAGCAGTTCTAAAAGCTACCAGCGAGGTTTTGTCTTATATCAGTAGACATGATTGGCTCTCCAATAGCGGATTGTCTTTAGCGCTATTGTTATCTAATTCTGAAGGAGTATATCTAGCCCATTCAGGTGATTGTAGGATACTTTTAATTAGGGATAAAACTATCACAAATCTGACTGAAGATGTATTTAAATATCAAGATTTTGGGATTGAAATAGGGTTAACTCATATAGAACCTGAAATCCAATCTAACTTACAATTTTTTAAGAATGATATATTATTAATGGTAACAAAGGGTGTTTATCAGAGAGTTACGAATCCAGAAATGCTTCAAATTTTTTCAGGAAAAGAATTGATTTCGAGTGTAAAGGCTTTGTGGGATTATGCAAAAGAAAAGAAATCAATAGAAGATTTTACTATAATTTCTTTAAAAGTTTTAAAAGCTCCGAAAATGTTGAAAAATAGAAGATATATTCAGAAAGAAAAAGTTCTTTTTGTTTTTTCATTATTATTATTTTCTATGATGATGGTGTTGTTTATCATTAGCACATACCCCTTTATTGTTGATTTGTTAGCGAAGATGAATTCATAAAACTATGCTCTATAAAAAAATTAGTATTATCATACTTTTGACATCTTTATTGATGCTAACTGTTTGTTTAACTATTCATTTTAACACTTATTTTAATATCTCAGCGCCTATTTATAAAAATCTTGTTTCTGCTAGGTTACTTGGTGTAAATAACAGAGATTTTTTTATGGAGTTGGTTTGGGAATCTCAAAACAAAACATTTACATCTTATTCAATTGATGCTTCTGAATTGCATTTTTACGAACGTGGAATAGAAATAGCGAGAGTATACCTTGACGATACAATAATAATAAATCCCTTTACTTCCTCTATTTTTATTGCCAGTGCAACTCTAAATCGTGATACCTTTGAAAATTTAATTTATAATTATATTGAAGCTTTTACTTTTAATCTACAAGGTTCGATAAGAGCAAAGACTTTATTTTTTGGTAGAGAGTTAATTTTAGAGAAAAATATCCCCATCAATATAAAAGAACTTTTTAATGGATTTCTACAAGAATCATTTAGAAACGCTGTTTCTATGGAAAATATTTCTATGGCAAGAGAAGCAGATATAAACATTTTGAACTGCGAAATAAATTTGTATAATAGAACTGGTTTTGATTTATTTATCAGTAGTTTTGAAGGAAATATTAATATAAACAGGATTAGCAATGGAACCGTGATTTCCTTTGAACCTATCAGTTTTTCAAACAACGAAACCACTAGAAACTCCAATATGAGCTTTAGACTTGATGACAATATCCAAGAGGACAGCTCTTATTTTCGATATATTTTAGAAGGAATAATGACCGCTGTATACTGGGATACAGAGTTTTTCTTTCCAATTGAGATCGTTGGAGAGATTTAGAAAATTATTAGTGACTCAATCTCGGTAAAAAATATTTCATTGACAAAAGTAGGTGACCTAAATTTTTTGGATTGTTAGATAAATGTGTTTACTAAGATTAGGTATAGAATTATAACTGAAGACATTACAAAAAACTCAAATATGAGATTTAGATTTGATGCCCTTATCTAAGCGGATAGCTTTCATTGTCGATATATTTTGCGATGAATAATGACAGCAGTCTACTATGATACGGATTTTTTCACTATTTATATAATAGGAGATAATTAGGCGAAAAATGTTGTTGGAAAATAATTAAAACGAGGTAGTCCTCAACCGACAAAAAAGAAAAACCGGAGGTATAGTTGGAAAACAAAGGACATGTTAAAGTAGGAATTTATATTGATGTGTCAAATATAGCCCAAAATGGTGGTTATGGAATGCATTATGATGTATTAAGAGATTTTGCATGTAAAAATCAAGGTTCCGCAATGAGATTGAATGCTTATGTGGCATATGACGAAGAAAAAGCAAAAACAAACCCTGATTATAATTCAAAATCAGCAAATTTTCATTCTGTTTTAAGAGATTATGGATATAAGGTTATTATTAAAAAAGTCAAATGGTTTATTGACGAGAATAATAATAAAATAGGTAAAGCAAATGCCGATTTGGACATGGCAGTAGATGCTTTGTCTCAATCTGACAGATTGGATTATGTTCTTTTGGCAACAGGTGATGGAGACTTTACACAAGTCGTTAAAACATTACAAAATAGAGGTTGTAGAGTAGAGATACTCGCCTTTAAAAACATTTCAAGCGATCTAAAAAGAGAAGCAGATGTATTTACATCCGGATATTTAGTTCCGGGTTTGATAGATACCGAAAACGAAGCAAGTGGCAAAATCTGGGGCGAAGTAGGCAGTAGGGTTCGCGGAATCTGCTATCTATGGTTCAGAGACAAAGGTTATGGTTTTTTTAGGTTTATCAAAAGGATTGATGGTTGTCTATGGGTCTACGACACCCGAAAAGATGATTCAGCGTATTCAACAATCTTTGTGCATGAAACAAGAATGCTCGAAGCAGTAGACATAAACACTTTACCAAATAGGGATACAATTTTTGAGTTTACTATTGGCAAATGGGACAAAGGATTGCAAGCAGTTGATGTGAAGGCGGTATACAAGTATTAAAAGGAGATAAATTGCTTGTAAAACTTGAAAACATCGACCATTTGCAAGAAATTACAGATTATTTAAACAGACATATCATTGATTTTCAAGTATATCGTCTCGATAAAGACATTTTTATACATCTTGAAAGATTAGAAGACGACGATGTCTTAAAAAAATTTAATATGGCTGAGAAGGTGTTTTTTGAGCGTCCTAATAGTAGAAAGCGGATTTCCTTGAATGACACAATATTATTTCAAGAAAATGACTTCAATATCATAGCAGGACCTTGTGCTGTAGAAAGTGAAGATTATCTCATAAAAACAGCTCAGCTACTCGTTAAGCATAAGATAAAAATGATAAGGGGAGGCGCAAACAAGCTTCGCACTTCCCCTTATAGCTTTCAAGGACTCGGTAACGAAGGCATATCTCTACTATCTAAAATCGCCAAAGAATACTATCTTTTTTCAGTATCAGAAATCACATCATTACAAGAGATTGATCTCATAGAAAAGCATATCGATATTGTTCTTTTGGGAACGAGAAATATGCATAATTATCAATTGTTAAAAGAACTTGGACAAGTCAACAAACCTGTCATTTTGAAAAGAGGTATGGCTGCCACTGTCAAAGAATGGCTTTTAGCAGCAGAATATATTAAACTAAATGGAAATCCCAATATCATACTCTGTGAAAGAGGTATCAGAACTTTTGAAACCTGTTTACGAAATACATTTGATTTAGCTTCTGCTGTTTATGTCTCGCAGAATTATGATTATATCGTTATCACAGATCCCTCACACGCTACTGGAAATAAAAACCTTGTCGAAGCTATGACCCTTGCAAGCTTAGTCGCTAAAACGCAAGGTGCTATGATAGAAATTCATCCAGAACCAGAAAAGTCTTTATCTGATGGAGAACAGATGCTCAATTTTCAACAGTTTGAGAGATTAATGGAGAATATAAAAACATTTAGTAAAGGCTAAAATAAGAGACTTGTCGATAACTTTATATATGCTCCATTGAAACACAATTACAGACCCATTAATCCATTCACATTCCCATATTTTCGTTGTTGGACAGTATTTTTTCACTATACGACAGCCTTATTGACTATCCTTTCTCTATTTTCTCTTTTAGGATTGACAGTATTTCATGAGCTTTATCATAATTAAATCTATTCAATTCTTCATTTACTTCTTGCAATAATTCGTTTATATTTTCGCCAAAATCATATTTATTGAGATAATTCAAGGCTTCTAAGCACATATCTACATCATAGTCATCAACAGCTTCAATAGCCTTTTCCACATAATCTTTCAAAATAGAGAAATCTGCTATTTCTTTATTAATTATTTCTTTCACAGGTAAAAAGAGACCAGATAAATTCTCATTTAGGACTATAAGTTTTTTCATGAAATCTGGAAAAAGTTTCATGCAAAAATCAAAATAATTATTTTTTGCAGCTGTTTCCAGTTCAGAAGCCATAGTGGCTAAATTTGCAGCACCAATACTATTAAGTGACGATTTTAATGTATGAGCAGATATAGCTAACAGATTGATATTTCTGTTAGTTAAATGGTCTGAAATCTTATTTATAGATATTTGCAATTCTCCATAAAATACCTGTAAACAATCTCGATAAAGAGCATTGTTCCCATTGAAGTGATAAAGTCCTATTTCAGTGTCAATTTCTGGTATATTCTTTATAGAAATCCAAAAGTCGTCTCGATTACTTTCTAAGGATTGAGTATTATTCTCTATTTTTTGTTTTTGATTTATCTCTTCAGGAGGTAAATATTCTATAATCGTGTTCATAAGTACATTAATATCAATAGGTTTTGAGATAAATCCGTCAAATCCGCTCGAAATTAACATTTCCCGCGAACCTTCTATTACATTGGCTGTCAAAGCAACTATAGGAAGATTTTGATATTTCTTCCCTAATTTTCTTATTTCAATGGTCGTTTCTATTCCGTCCATTTCGGGCATCATATGATCCATAAAGACAATATCAAAATCGTTTTTCTTAATTTTTGAAATTGCTTCTTTTCCAGATGATGCTGTTTGTATCGTTATATCAAACAGATTGAATAAACCCAGTGCAACTCTTAAATTAAATTCATTGTCATCTACTACCAATATTCTTGCGTTGGGAGCACTTATATAATTCGCTTGGCAATATATCATTTTATTATTTACTTCAGTAGTATCCCCTTCAACATAAGGTATTGTTATCGTGAAAATACTTCCTTTATTTATTTCACTTGTGACTTCAATACTGCCTCCCATCATTTCTACAAAGGTTTTACTAATGATCAAACCCAAACCTGTCCCTTCGATATATCTATTTTTCTCAGATTTAGCTTGTTCAAATGCCTGAAATAAATTGTTTATTCCTTTTTGCGATATGCCAATACCGGTGTCTTTTATTACAAACACCAATAATTTTTCAGCTTCCATTCTTTTTATGGAAAACTCTATTTCGCCTTTTTCTGTGTATTTCACAGCGTTACTCAATAAATTTGTCAAGATTTGTCTCAATCGGACATCATCTCCATAAAGAGCTTCAGGGAGTTTAGCCAATTTTGAATAAACAAAACCAAGACCTTTTTCTTTAGCTAAAAACATAAACATTGACACTATTTCATCGATGAATATATTAAAATTGTAGTGAACAAGATTTAAATTCATTTTTCCAGACTCAATTTTGGACATATCCAATATGTCATTTATGATTGATAAAAGCGATTTAGCAGTTGCATTTATGTCCAATATATAATTTTTATCACTTGGTGATAGTTTTGAATTTAGTAAAATATCTGACATACCAATAATGATATTCATCGGTGTGCGGATTTCATGACTCATTTTTGCCAAGAAATCAGACTTTGCCCTATTTGCCATTTCTACTGCTTCCAATTGTCTTCTCTCAGTGATGTCAAATACATAACCCTCAACCAAATAAGGTGTGCCATCTTGACTTCTTTCTATCACTTGACAGCGCTCCCAAACCCATTTTATCGTTGTATCCTCTAACAAAATTCGGTAGGCATGTTCATAAATCATTCCAGACTCAAGAGTATCAGACCATTTTTTTTCTATTCCCTCTTCATCTTCTGGATGCACCATAGCTTTAAACATATTTTTCTTTCCTACTAATTCGTCAGGAGAATATCCTATAAGGTCCTTGCTACCTTCACTCACAAAAGTCATTGTATATAAAGGTGAATCATAGAGACATGAATATACCATACCCGGTAAATTTCCTATTATAGCTTCGATTCGAGAGGTCATTTGTTTTTTATCTTCATCAGCCTCATGTATCGCAGTAACTAATGCGCGTCTATTTATAGCATTGGCGAGCATATAACAAATTGAACGCAATATACTGATTTCATCATCAGAAAAATTTCGATAATTTCTACAATCATCAATGCAGCATATTCCCCAAAAGCTATTTTGGATGAAAATAGGTATCACCAATACAGTTTTTATTTTAAAAGCATTCAAAAACTCTTGATCCTCACGAGGTAGTTTCGACACTGCGCCTTGGATATATTCACCTTTGGAGAGTTTATTTTTCCAATTCGCTGGGGCATCATTGTATGAAAAACTAAAAATAGAAGAGCTTGATTTTATATCACGGCCTGTTTTACTAAACCAATAATGTTTTAATACTGCACAAAGTTCACCATTTATTGTTTCATTTTGCCATACTTCGACACAATCAGCATCTACTCCATGACCGATTATCTTCATACTTTCTTTTAACGAAATTATAAAGGTTTGCTCATCGTCAGCTGTGAGCATTACACTTGCTGTTCGATTTACAGTGCTAAGCATTATTTCGCGTCTTTTAAGAGTTTCCTCCATTTGTTTTTTTTCGGTGATGTCCATCAATGCGCCAGCAACACGCAATGGTTTTCCCTCGTGGTCTCTTAAAGTAGTTCCCAAAGCATGAAAATATCTATAGTCACCTTTTTTTAGCTTTAACCGATATTGGATGTCATAAGGTGTCTTTCCTGTATGATCTGCTAGATGAGCTTTCAGGGCATTGATAGTTCTATCTCTGTCTTCTGGATGCAAGCAATTGCTCCAACTTTGTAAAATGTCAGGAAATTCTTTCTCGTCAGTAAAACCTAACATTGTCCGAAATTCTTGAGACCAGATAAATTTGCTTTCCGTACCAAATTGCTCTATTTTGATATCTGGCATGTCCCACAAAGCTATTTTCAAAGCATCGTTTGCCAGCTTGTATTTCATTATATCGTATTCATTGGTTCGAAATTGTTCTATTAGCTTTATTTGATTTCTTACACGTAATTTGACTATTTCTGCTGAAAATGGCTTGGTTATATAATCTGATATACCCAAAGAAAAACCCAATTCTTCATCGCCGGCACTTGCTAATCCAGTGATAAAAATTACAGGAATATTTTTGGTTTTTTCGGATTTTTTTAATTCTTTTAAGGTCATATACCCATCTAAATCGGGCATAATAATATCTAATAGTATTAAATCTGGCACATATTTATCTGCTGCTTTTATGGCGCTGTTTCCACATTTAGCGGCATAAATATTATAATCTGGACTCAATATATGCGTAAGAGCTAATATGTTTGAATTTTGGTCATCTACTACAAGCAAACTGTATTTTTTGGACTCTTTCATAATAAATTCTTCCATTTTTCCTTTATTTCTGATAGTTCTTTTATTGCTGATTCAAAGTCGAAATTTTCGATATATTGAATAAGATTTTCCGTTCCCGGTACAGAAAGTAGTTCTTCTATCAAATATACTGATTCAGGATTAATCGATTCGAGCATGAGTTCCAATTTTTCAAACAATTCTTTCACCTTTGATTCTTCTACATTAGCGACGATAACTTTAGTTTGAGACTCCTCAACTAATGGTTTTAATTCGTCAAGCACCTGTAATAATTCTTTTTCGAGGATATTTATTTTTTCTTCCAAAGTTGAGGAGGTGATATATTTCAAGCGTTCCTCGACTTCAGCTGCGGCTTTTTTCAATTTTACTTTGCCGATAAGACCTGCATTGCCTTTCAAGGTGTGAGCAAGTCGGTGGGCGAGTTTTAAATCCTTGGCATCAATAGCATCTCTTAATTGTAGATGTAAAGTCTGATTATTTAACAAAAAATTTATTCTAAGTTTTCTTTGTAATTCTTCATTGTTCTCATAATTATCGTCTATTGCACTGCATATTGGCGTTATATACTTCAATAATATATGCCACAACTCTTGTGATGTAAATGGTTTTCCCAAACAATCAGGTATACCATGTTTTTTGTATTTTTCTATTTCTCCTATCATCACATTTGCGGTCATGGCGACTATGGGCGTTCCTGTTTTCAATGAAATTATTTTGCTTGCTGCTTCTAATCCATCCATTACGGGCATAAACATGTCCATAAATATCAAATCATAAGGTTTTTCTTTCTTCTGGATACGTTCTTCTACCTTGTCTACTCCGATTTTGCCATTTTTTGCTATCTCTGTCTGAAATCCTATCCGTTCTAGATGCTCGCAGATCACCTCTTGGTTCATTGTATTATCGTCGCAGATCAATATCAAGCCTTCAAAATGGGGTTTTTCAAGAATTGTTAATGTTTCACTTTGTGTTATTTCTCCAGTGTCTTCGATTGTCTCAAACGATATTTCAAAACTAAAGATACTACCAACGCCAGGAGTGCTTTCGACTGACAAACTGCCTTTCATCAATTCTACAATATTTTTGGATATAGTCAATCCGAGACCTGTTCCTCCATATTCCCTTGTAGTGCTTGAATCTGCTTGTATAAATGGTTCAAATATTTTTTTAATTTGTTCTGCACTCATACCAATGCCTGGGTCTTTTATTTCGAAATAAATTGTTGTCATGTCAGCAGTAGCACTTTTGATTGTAGAAGAAAATTTGACTACTCCGGAATCTGTAAATTTTACAGCATTTGACAATAAATTCATCAATACTTGATACAAGCGAACAGGGTCACCTTTTAATTTTTTACCTATCAATGGTTCTACATAAATATTTAAATCAAGTCCTTTGTCTTTAACAACAGGTAAAATAACAGATTGACAACGCGAAAAAACATCAACCAAATTGAAGGGTATACTGTCCAATTCCATTTTACCAGATTCGATTTTTGAAACATCAAGAATATTGTTTATTATGTGTAAAAGCCATTTTGTATTTTCCATGATTTTTTTCAGATAATCTTTTATGTTTGTTATAGAATCATCGTCTGAGGCTAGTTCAGCAAAACCCATAATACTATTCATTGGAGTGCGGATTTCATGGCTCATATTGGCGAGAAATTGGCTTTTCGCAAGATTGCTTGCTTCGGCTAAATTTGCGCGGTGCATGCTTTCTACCATTTTATTTTTTTCGGTAATATCTTCTATAATAGCCAACGAGGACAATTGACCCATATAATTTATATTACATGAGTAAACACGAGCAGTAAATTCTTCTCCATTTAATCTAATACATTGAAAATCCATCGTAGTTCTATCATTCATATTCATTTCTTCTGCCATATCCACTGTTTTTCTGCCATTGGGCTGTATTTCAGGCATAAAATCAAAGATATTACGACCCTCTATTTCTTCTTCAAAATCTTCGCCTCCAAGTATTCTCATTATCTCTTTATTGGCATACAACAACTGACCGTTTTCTCGGCTAACTACCCTCACACCTATGGGCATTGAATAAAAGATAAGTTGTAGATTTTTATTGATTTCCATTATTTCAGACTGATATTCCAATTTCGCTTCTTCCAATTTTTTTAAATCAGTTAAATCACATACATAGCCATCAACTAAATATGGTGTTCCATCTGGTTTTTTCTCGGTTACTACACAACTTTCTAATACCCATTTTATACTACCATCACTGAGGATTAAACGATGAGTGTTTTCAAAGGGCAATCCTATTTCGAGTGTATCAAATACATTTTTTTCATAAGCTGGTAAATCGTCTGGATGAAGCATTTCCATATATTTATTCTTCATTCCCATCAGCTCTTCTGCACTATAGCCTAAAAGTTCCTGGCTTCCTTTGCTAACAAAAGTGAATGGATAGTCAGGGTACTCTCCCAGACATTGAAAAACCATACCTGGCAGATTACTGATGATAGCCTCGATTCTGGTCAACATCCTTTGATGTTCTTGCTTAGCTGCTTCCAATTTCATTCGCTCTGTCACATCTGTATGGTAGCCTTCTATGATATAAGGGCTTCCATCTGCTTTTTTCTCAATTACACGGCTCCGTTCCCATACCCATTTTTCTGCGCCATCACGAGTTATTATCCTGAAGGTATTTTCATAAGGTAAACCTTTCTCAAGCGTCTCAGCACTCATTTTAACAACTGTTACCATATCCTCTGGATGTATAAAATCATAGAATTTTACAGCGTTGTCACCCAACATGTCTTCAGGTTCATATCCGGTGAGTTCTTTGCAACCCATACTGACAAATAAACAGGTAAATTCGGGTGGATTGTAGATGTGTTGAAAAACCATGCCGGGTAAATTTTGGATTATAGCGTCTATTCTTAGATTTGCTTTTTCCATTGCCTCTTCGGCTAATTTTCGTTCAGTGATGTCTATAGCTACTCCGAGTAGTCCTATGACTTTGTCATTTTTCATCAACGGCGTTCTGATTACCTGTTTTGCTATCCGTCTGCCATCAGTGAAATTATACCAGACCTCGTTGGTTAGAGTTATATTTTCTTTAATTACCCTTTGATTGGCAGCCATAAACTCCCTTTCAGCGTTTTTATCATGCTTTTCTATATCACTGAAATCTTTACCTATAAGATCTGATTCATTCGTCTTTGTTTCTTCAGCAAATTTGTTGTTGAAACTGGTATATTTGTTGTTCAAATCTTTCGTAAATATCATTGCAGGTATTGAATTATAAATTGCATCTAGTGTAGCAGCTTGCATTGATATGGTTTTATTGCTTTTTTTGTTTTTGATAAACATTGCCATTAAAACACAAAGTACCAATGATAGTGCAATTACAATTACTACTGAAGTGAATATTATCCAGCCTTGTTGCTCTTTCATTCTTCTTGCTTGGTAATTATAGGTTTTTGTCTGCCATTGCTCTAAAATTCTATCCGTGTCTATCAAGCTGAGTGCTTTATCTACAATTGAACAAAATATTTCATGCTCTTTATTGACTCCAAATGACGATTCAAAAGCTGCATTAAAAAGATAATTTGCTTTATAATCAGAAAACTCATAATAATTTGATAATGAAGCAAGTCTACTCTGGCTTGACATGACCAAATCAATTTCACCTCGATCTAGTGCCAAAAATGTTTCATCAGTATTAGGATATTCCATTGCATTGATTGCATTCGGAAACCAACTTCTAAAAACATCAGCAAATGCCGAACCTCTCGCAAAACCAACACGCTCAAAAGGAATGTCGTTTAGTTCAATATTCGGATAACTCTGTTTTGATAAAAGTGCGAATCTATCAGTGAGATACATTGTTTGAGGCCATATAAATCTCTCACGACGCTCAGCACTTTGGATTAAATTGGGCATAAAAATGGCTTTCCCGCTTTCCAGCATTTTCATTAATTCAAGCAATTCTGTATTGTTGTCATTGATCAATTCAAATTCAAGTCCTGTAAGTAGTTCCATTTCATTTAAAACATCAAAAACTACACCTTCCCATTCATTTTCGTTTCTATTGTAAAAACTAATTGGATATGACATATATTGGGACGCAAAGGGTATTTTGGGATTGTTTCTAATATATATTTTTTCTTCCTCAGTCAACCACATATTGAATCTATGCTTCCTATAGTCTTGATAACCATCCCTATACAATTCAGTTAGGTGGTTATAGGCACCTGCTTGTAAGGCTTTTGTGACTACAGATATTATTGGTTTTAAGGATTTGTCTCCCGTTGTTAGTGAAGCTGGGATAAAGGTAAGTGGTAAAAACTCTTCTGATATCATGTTATCATGATGGACAAAAGCTATTTCCATCGTATTATTTCCAATAAAGGCATCTGCTTCTCTGTTTTTTAACATCATGAAGACTGTGTCATAATCTTCTGCTATCAGCTCTTGATATGAACCCGGTTCGAGAATCTCTGATATTAATTCCAAAAGCATTGTCCCTTCTAAAAAAACTAATCTCGGCACCCTAGATCGCGAAATAATATTAATTGGAAAGCTATCTTCTAAACGGATAATTCTCACGGACCGCTGAGTAATTGTATCTGTCATAAAATATCGTTCCATGCGATCTTCAGATATGACTTGGATACCTAAACTTGCTTTACCAGAATCCATTTTTTGGATGATAACTGAGAGTTCTTCTATTTCTGGGAAAAAATTTATTTCAAACATATTAGTTAACCAATCGCATAATAAGGCAACATAACCTGAATACTCTCCTTGCTCATTAATAAATAATTCGGTGCTATGTGGAACGCTCACCATATAGGATAAGCCTTGCTCTTGTAATTCTCTTATGGATTGTATTTCTTCTTGTGTTAAATCGGGGATGTCCAAAAATGTATTTAATACGATAGAGTCTTCTCTTTCAATATTTTCAGCACAACTGAATAATGATAAATAAATAAAAATAACTAATATCAAGAAAATAAAAGTCGTTTTGTGTTTTTTTGTATTGTATTTTATAGCAATTCGCGTAAAACTTTGTTTTTTTGAGCCTATTGATAATTTTTTCATTATACCTCCTACTTTAATTATTCTGAAAAAATGTTTTACAATAAGTATTTTTTTGTCTACTTTGACATTATTATTTTTTTGTCATTTTTGTCAACAATTTTTTTCTACTGCCCTTGTGGGAAAGGGGGGAGAGGTAAATGATATTTAAATACTAAATTGTTTATCTGATATTTCCGAGCTATAAAAGCTTGATATATTTACATCGTAGGTTGGCATATAAAGCAGATATATACTATTATATCAATGCATTATGCAACTTTTCGTTTTTGTTGTTATTGACATCTACCTCAACCATTTTATATATGTAGTTTCTGATGAAAAAATCTTCTATAAAATCATCATACAGCGGTATCAAATCTTCTAACTGGATTTTTTTTGTTCCTAACTTCATTGATGAACTCCCAGAAGCTTCTCTTCATCAAGTATTTGACAAACATTTCTATACAGTAGTCTTCGATTTGCCTAGCAAATTCAAAAATAAGTCGACCTATTGACTTTTCTGGAGTTCGCTATTATAAGGAGATTTTTTGTCAATAACTATTTTTAGATAATCATATAATTTTTTAACAAGTTAGTCTATTCGAAAATATCAGAATACCTATAATGCCACAATCTCATGAGCTACAGATTAGAGAGATTTATCTTCCCTCCATTAAGTATATTGCAATCTATAAAGATTGTAATACAAACCCTCATTTTTGAGTAATTCTTGATGAGAGCCGATTTCTGCAATTTCACCTTTGTGCATTACGATTATTCTATCGCAATGTTGTATTGTAGAAAGTCTATGAGCAATGATGATAGAAGTTCTATTTTCCATGATTTTAAACAAAGCATCTTGAATCAGTAATTCCGTTTCAGTATCTATATTTGAGGTAGCTTCATCAAGGATAAATATCGCAGGATCATAAGCAAGGACTCTCGCAAAAGCTATGAGTTGTCTCTGCCCTACTGAAAAAGTAGCTCCCCTTTCTTGGACAGGTTCATCAAGTTTTCCTGGTAAAGAGTTTATAAAATCTGCTACATTGACATAATCAGTGATTTTATTTATTTCATCATCGGTGATATTTTTGTTGTTAAGGATTATATTTTCGCGAATATTTCCAGAAAAGAGGAATACATCTTGCTGCACCATTCCAATATGCTCTCGTAGATTGTGGAGACTAAAATCATTTATATTTGCATCATTGATGAGTATATCTCCTTTTAAGTTTTGATACATATTGAGTATCAAGTTTACAATTGATGTTTTTCCAGAGCCTGTATGCCCTACGAGAGCTATCTTTTCGCCTTGTTTTATTTTCAAGGATATGTCTTTTAAAACCCAACTGTTTTTGTTATCTGCTTCTTCTATATTTTTGTCGGTATAAGTATGCCAAACATTACGGAACTCAATTATTGGGATATTACTATCATTTGTGATTTGTAATTTGTTGTTTGTAATTTCATCTCTATAGTCTGCAGTGGGCTGATCCATCAGGTCAAAAATCCTTTCTGCGCCAGCCATAGCTCCCTGTAGTATATTAAATTTTTCAGAGAAATTATTTATCGGTTCATAGAGCCTTTCCATGTATTCAATAAATGCCATAAAGAGCCCTATAGTTACTAAATTTTCGAGTATTTGTCCGCCTGCATACCACAAGATGATAGCAGTGGCAACATGCCGAGAAGCACCTATTATAGGTCTAAAAACAGCAAATAATTTGAGTTGTCTCAAAGAAGCAGAAAAATATTGAGTATTTGATTCATTGAATTTTTCGCCTTTCTGAGTATATTGATTGAAAAGCTGAATTATCTTTACACCTGCGAGATGTTCAGCGAGAGTCGCATTAACCTGAGCAAGCCATTTTCTCATTTCTCTGTAAGTTTCCCTAGTCTTTTTTCTGAAAATTGTGATACAAAAAGCCACAAAAGGTAAAATAGTAAAGCTAACTAATGCAAATTGCCAATTTAAAATCAACATCAAAATGATGATCGCTACAATAATAAAAATATCTGAAATAATTGTGATTACACCGCTAGTAAGCATTTCATCTATTGCTCTGATGTCACTAGTTACCCTCGTCACAAGTCTCCCTACTGGATTTTTATCGAAAAAGCTCACAGGCATTTTTTCGAGATGAGAAAATAAATCTGATCTCAAATCATGCATAGCCTTTTGAGAAGCTATTGCAGTTAGCACATTTTGAGCAAAACCTATTAAAAACCTCGTAAGGATGATGATCAAATACAAAAGACCTATTATTTTTAAAGCAGATATGGATTTGCCTCTAAGGGCGAGGATATCACCCATAGGCAATCTATAAATTTCATCCATTGTCATGTAGAAATGATTTTCGTCGATATTGTGATAACTTATTAAAAAGTTTGACATAGGATTAGTCATTTTTTGTAAAATGCTTCTATCTACCTCTGATCTGTTGAATATCAATATTTTTTCTTTCGATATGCGTTCTTTTTCACGAACTTCACTCAGAAAATCTCTTTGGATGTATCTTTGATTATTGTTATTAATAGGTATAAAAAAAACCACCCAAAACCAGTCAGGTCCGATAGTTGAATTGGTCGTCGGTAAAGGTTTGGTTTTTGGCTCGATGGTTCTTGATGGAATAATTAAATTGTCGTCAATATGTAAACCTGTAAATCTACTTGGATTAGGGGGCATTGGTATCCTTCTTTCATATACCTCAAACTTTTCCATATCAGCATTTTGTTTAAACCTCTCAAACATTTCCTCATCAAGCACCATTATTCTACTGTCAGGAGCAATATGTTTATCAACAGCTTCCCGAACCAAAAGAGGCAGTGCAAGGTCAGCCAGCATATTTAAAAATAAAAATAAAAAAGCTACAATTACATATATCCAATAGGGTTTTAAATAGACTATCAGCCTTTTAAACATCTTGCTATCATACATTTTTCCAAGAATTTCATCTTGTTGCATTTCAAAATTGTTACTCATTGAATCTTCTCCTCAATCTTTTGTTTCTCAAAAAGCTCACTATATATTCCACCTATCTCAAGCAATTCCGCATGAGTTCCCTCTTCTTTGATGAAACCATCGCTCAAAACTATGATTTTATCAGCGTGGCTGAGTGCTGAAATCCTATGAGCGATGATGATATTTGTTTTATTTTTTCGTAGTTCGATAAAGTTTCCGAGTATTTCTTTTTCTGTTTTTGTATCAACAGCCGAAAGCGCATCATCAAGAATCAATATTTTTGGGTCTGTGAGAATAGCTCTTGCGATAGCTATTCTTTGTTTTTGCCCACCTGAAACTGTTACACCTCTTTCACCTACGATGGTTTCAAAACCTTTTTCAAATTCCATGACATCTTGATAAACAGAGGCGGCTTTGGCAGCATTTTCTATCTCTTCATGACTGGCATCGGGTCTTCCAAGGGCTATATTATTGGCTATGGTATCTGAAAAGAGGAAAATATCTTGTGGAACCATAACAATAGAAGATCTCAATAATTCGAGAGGAATTTTGTAAATATCTTTTCCATCAATGAAAATTTTTTCTTTGTCAGGACTATAAACTCTACAAAGTAAATCAATAAGAGTAGTCTTACCCGTGCCAGTTCGACCGCAAATAGCAAGTGTTTGTCCTGCCTTTATAGAAAAACTGATGTCATTGAAGATAATAGTAGTGATGTCAATTTTATCGTTGTCCCAAGGCTCTTTTCCCTCTTTAGCTCCAGGGGGGATACAGGAGGGAGAATCCGAAATTAAATCAGAGTTGTTTGTTATATAAGCAAAGGACAAACTTCGTATCTCCAAATCACCCTTTATATCAGTGATATTATAGTCAGTATCATCATTATCAGCAATTTCAGGTTTCGTTGCCCAAATATCATTTAATCTTTTCAAAGAAGCAGAGCCTCTTTGATACATATCAACTATCCAACCAATAGCAAACATAGGCCAAATCAACATATTAAGGTAAGAAAAAAAGGCGATAAAACTACCAATAGTAATGTCTCCTCTGATAACTGTTCTGCCTCCATAAACAAGAACAATCACCATACTAATGCTAATAAGGACGCCTAAAGCTGGATGAAAAAAACCACTCAATTTAGCCATTTTGATGTTTTGTTTGACAAAATCATTTGAATACTGTTGCATTTTTTTTAGTTCAGCATCTTCTTGGGTAAAAGCTTTTACTATTCTAATACCAGAAATGCTTTCTTGAATCATTCCACTAAGTTTAGCAAAGGATTCTTGAACTATTTTAAATCGTCTATGCAATTTTTTTCCAAAAAACAATATCATAAAAGGCAAAAGTATCATCGGGATCATCACAAGCATTGTCAATTGTAGATTTATGGAGATCATAAATAAAAATGATGAAGTAGCGAGTAAAAAAATGTCTGCAGCTGCAATCAATCCGATACCAAAAAGCATCCTAACCGCGTTTAAATCGTTGGTTGCCAGAGCCATCAAGTCTCCGATCTTAGAAAAATTGAAATAATTTTGAGACAATCTCATCAAGTGTTTGTAAAAAGATTCTCTTAAACTTAATTCTATGACATAAGAGTTTCCAATGATTAGCATCCGCCAAAAGTATCTTAAAACAATAGTGCACAGAGCTAAAAAGATAATTAAACAAGATGATTTTAATATGTCCGTTTGGGTAAAGCCTGCTCTATTAAATCCATCAACAGTATTACGAATAATCAAAGGCATCACAAGCTGGATAGCGTTCACAAAGACCAAAACCAGCAAACCAATAGTTATTTTTCCCCAACTATTTTTCAAATAAGGGATTACAGCATCAAAAGTTTTCATATTACCTCTAAAAAATAAAATACATGCAAGAATTATATTTAAGTCTTTTTTGTCAATAGGAATTTTTATACCCACCTTTGGTCAATTTTATCTATTAAAGGGGTCGTCTAAAGTTTGAGAGACACAAAAATATTGTATGTTATTAATATATAAAGCGTTATGCCGATATTGTGCCAGAATAAAGTTCGATAGAAATGGTAAAAAGGGGTATACTTTACGATAATGTTTGAGAAAATCCGAAGTAAAGTTCCACACATTTGGGGCTTCAGACACCCCAAGTCTCTCTGGTCATGTCCTTTATGACTATAAAATGTCTATGTCCTTCGTAAGACTTAGGTACCATTGCCCCAACTGCATATTAGTAAGAAAGGCGATAAAAAAAGGGTAAAAATTTTCCCTATTCTTTTGCTATTAATGGCAAGGGGGATAGTTCGAGAAATCGTATTTTAACGTATGTATCGTAAACATAAATAGTTATAGCAGATAGTAGTCATCTGAAAGTTCGAGAAAAACTGCAAAAAATGTCAAAAAAGCGAGAATGTTTGAGTAAAAACGAAAGAAAGTTTGAGATTTTGGTTCTCCAACCGCATGGGGTCATGTCCCTTGTGTTTTAAAATGTTTTTGTCCTGCGAAACTCTTAGGGAACAGTAACTATGTGCCCCTCAATGTGAAAAAGCATCAATTTAGGTAAAAATGTTGCGAGAAAATGAAAAAGCCATATCCCATCTCAATCTTAGGGACATTTTTTCTCATTTTGCTCTATGATCATGGATATAATACTCATTAAAAACATTCCGAAGGAATAGCTCGTTTAGTAGAACTGCCATTTACCCACAACCCCACGCATGCCGAGAGGTATGCGATCTTGTAAAAATAATTAAAATCGACCTTCTCAAAATGAGCAAAAATGCTCGAAATGTCAGCTTTTTCTACTCGTAATTTCCTTAGTATCAAATAGTTCCTCAAAAAGAAATCTTTCTTTTTGTTGGATTTACATTTTCTTGAACGATCAGTTATTGATGTTTGATGAGTGCTTACCCATATCGGAGAGGACTTTGCAAATTATGGTTCGAGGCTTTCGAAGAGATATTTATACCAAATCTCTTGGGAAAGGTAAAAAAGAAATGAAGAATAAAGTAAAGCTCCATGTAGTTAGAATCAATGATTTACTGCCCAGTGAGATTTTTGAGTCGGATGCCCATGTCTGCGACCTGCTCATTAGGAGTCCTTTCTACTGCCATCGAAATCCAAGCAGGCGATACCTTGTTCGCCCAGTTTTGATAGTTTGGCTTGATGTCGCTACAGGAACAATTGTAGGACATCGTGTATGCTTGAGCGAAAATAAAAACGCTGTTAAAAACAGCCTGATGGATGCTATCATCAGATTTGGAACTCCTGAGAAATTCGTCGTAGAGGCTATGGTTTGGTAGAAAATCGTGTACCCCACTTGAATTATTCTCCGTAGGAGAAATGGTTTGGTCGTTCTTGCATTATTACTGACGGAATAAAGGTTGTGTGTGGATCCGCCTTTTCTACCAAGCCAAGACTCCTACGGAGTAATAAAAAGAGACAAAGCACAAAACATCACCTCTTTATTTCGGTCTGTCTTTTGATGTTTGTTATTTCATCAAAAGAATATCTCTTTTAATCTTCGTTTGATTGCAGATGCATTTTTTCAATCTTTGATGTAAAGATGATACAGAGTGTTGGTATGATACAAGATATAATTACACTCATTGCTATGTCTGCACCGGTTACAATATTACCTAGCTTTTGATTCTCTGGTATTAATATCAAAGTTGACACGATAACAACAATCAAGTAAGAAATAGCTAATTTTTTCAAGTGTGATGCTTTTTCAAAAATATGACTATTTTTTATCATCATAATAGAAACATACAGAGAAAAAATATTTACTAATCCCTGAATAGCGTAAGTGACACCAGACGTTTTAACAGTTTCACCTATCAATTCTTCAAATATTGAAGCATAAATACCTGTGCCCATTAAAATGATGCCTATACCTGTTGAAATGACAACAACAATACCTGTAACACGCAAATAATTTGCAATTTTGTTCAAGGTTTTTTCTCCACAATGTACACAAAACATGGCATTGTCTTTCAATTCTTGATTACATTTTTTACATTTCATTTGTAATCTCCTTTATTTTGATTTTTGATTTTTTCTATGTCTTCCCGCATAACTCTTATGTTATCACCTATTTCGATAAATGTAGCTAATACACCACCACCTAGGATAACAACAATAAATCCAATTATCAACCCAAGAAAAACACCAAATACACTATCACCATGTCCACCTAATGCACCCAAAGCACCCCCCACTATAGTGCTAATTATGATAATTGCGATTAAAATAAAAGTCATAAAACCTTTAAATGTTTTACGAACAAATTCTAAAAAATCACTCGTATCACCAATTTGTTGATGGTTTCTTATGCTTGTACCTGTCCCACAAAAAGAGCAAAATCGCTCATTTTCAGCTATTTCTTTACTACATTTAAAACATTGCATTGTTATCTCCTATGGAATTATCGCCGTTTTCGCCTCGCTCCAGCTCCCAAGGATGCCACGAGCATTTTGCCAACAAGCTCTCACCCAAACTCTTTTTCCGCTATCGTGGGTGTCAAATTCGATAGTGTGTGGAGTTTTGGTAGCGAGTATGTGTCCTGTATAACCATCATTTGTTTCTGGTTCTTTATCGGTGATAGCCAAGATGATGACAGCACCAGAATAGCCTTTGGGTTTGGCTTTGTTCTGTGTGCCTGCTTGTTTGAAGTCGATGATGATGTTGTTTGTATTATTGATTTTTATTGAATTTTCAATAACACACACTGAAGGTGTGTTTCGTTTAGTAGAATATGATATACCGCTATTGATATCCCACGCCAAAGGTGTGGGACGAAGTGTTGAAGCATCATTTCTATCTGATTTAGCAAGAAAACAGACCCCATATTGTAGTGGCAGAGCTTGCCTCCGTCCAGATATTAGGATAGAGGCAAGCTCCACCGCTACATTGTTTTCATGCATGGCTGGTATCGGAAACCCCGTCATGGATTGATTAAACGCAACATCCTCTTCGGGATGTTGCGAGATCGGGTTTTCTGAATTGTTTTTTTCATGGTCTATCAAGTTCGAAGCAAATTTAGGGTAATCATCGACTGTTCTGGGTACGTGTTCTGTAGGCATATTATCCTCCTGTTATTTTATATATTACACCTGTCCATATCGAAGATATGGTTCGTTTAATAGAAAACGTTGCTCTCGAAACACCTATCCCACGCTGAAGGTGTGGGGCGAGATGTTGTTTCGTGCTTTCTAATTGAAGGTTTTGTTTTGTCGTCCCATGCCCTATTAAACGCCCCACACCTTCGGCGTGAGATAGGTTTGGCTGAACCGGATTTTCTATTAAACGAACTATGCCTTCAGCATGTGGCGATTGGAAATCGCCGCTACGGGATTGTATGCCTTCAGCATGTGGCGATTGGAAATCGCCGCTACGGGATTGCATGCCTTCAGCATGTTTATAAGGTATTTCTTGATTTGATGAATTAGATGAATGATGAGATGATTCTTCTACCTGATGAAAAAAAAGGAATATCCGTCTGAAAATGAAAGACAGATAGTAGGTGTAGCTTATTAAATTACAGGCAGTTAATCGGGGGGGGGGGGGGGGGGGGAAAAAAATTTTTTTTTAAAAAATAAAGGGGAAAAAGGGGGATAAAAAAAAAAAAAAGGGAAAAAAAAAAATTTTTTTA